>NZ_JBHTIU010000028.1:0-227910 GCF_042677205.1 Paenibacillus residui | reverse complement strand
GAAACAATAAAAGACCCTGGCTGAAAAGCCAGAGTCTACAACGGAAATCAATTTCCGAGAAGCTTATTTAATATATTGAGGTGAAAAATGGGACGATTCAAGTTTGAAAAATGCATGGACATAGAGGGACTTTATACTATAGAGCCTGAAGTTTTTTCAGATGAAAGAGGTTGTAATTTAGAGTCATACAATTTGAAAGATTTTAAAGATTCCTCAGAAACCTACGTTGGCTTGATTTTAAAATGCACGTATACACGTTTCATAGACGCTATTTCAATTACAGTGTTGTGAGTTCTGAAATTTTAACAAAGGCCCACAAAAACTGTGTTGGAAAAAATATGAAAGAATTCGCCATGCTTAAAACGGTGTGATTATGTTGCCAATGGAGGAATAGGCAGATGTCCTACATCAGACTGGGCTACGCCCTCTGGCAAGTAAAAGTATTGATTAAAACGACTTGTTAGTACCAAATTGTATACTAGAGAAGGAAACGACTATACGGTAGTTATTGAAAAACGCTTCCTCGCTACTCTGGGTGGGGTAAATAGACAGCGATTTTATATGGAGAGGCGGGCATGATAAGCTGGTTAGCAACGCGAATTCCTTACCCTTCGCGGCTTTCGCGAGTACTCATGCCCGCAGAGGCTCCATGTCAAATCGCTCTATTATGCCTCTCAAACGTAGTTTTTCCCATGTAGTATAGCGAAGAGCCTGAAAAACAGTATGAAGAATTTCTACTTTCAATGAAGCAGGGTCATAGCTTTTTGCCTATTTTGGGTGGTGTGGCTAATATTGCATTTAGCGGGGAACGCACACTGAATTATGCGGTTCAAATAATAGATGTTATTAAATCCACGGATACAATACAATAATCAATTCCACTCCACTTCCCTACGACGGATAACGGATAGTTCATATTTCAAGGAAAGAGCATCTCAGGCTTGGTGCCCACTACCCGTTTGAGGGTGGCTCTAACACGGTGGTTCAAATCATTACCAAAGTCCAGACAGCGGTGAGGGAGGCAAGAATATCGCACAAATGTGGATGAGATTTTGTCAAAGGGGAAAGAGATATCTTAATGTGCCAGTGGGAAGTTTCATACACACTTCATATACATATCGAACCGCGATAATGATGGCATCTAGGAAAAAGACGATATACCATGTCGGGCCTTATGTATTTAGACGATGGATTGTGTAGAATATTTGTGTAAATTTAAGATCGATGTCACATGTTACGTAGATTTAGCCATTTTCCGGATACTCAAAGACTCTCTATATGGAATGGTAGTTAACGCTTCAAAAAATAAGCTAGAAGAGCTAATATAGCGTAACAAGTAGCAAAGGAGATAAAAAGGGTCAATACAATATACTTCCAATTTGGGCGGTGAAAATTACTTTTTTTTATTTCTTTTAGTTGCCGTTCAACTTCACTTACTCTATTTTTAAGTTCATCAATCATTTTTTCGTTGTCCATCCCTTATTTCTCCTTTCTTTTAGGTGCTATATAGTGCGATTTGGACTATTTTTGTTGTATCCATAAAATTTAAAAGTGTAAGTTCATCGCGTATTAGAAACTATACTCATATTTCTAAATTGAATAGGTTCTTAAAGAAATATTATAACAGAATATTACTTCTTTATGAAGGGGTTTTGATCTGGCGAGACTAAATAATGCGATACGAGTAAATTTTCGTTTAAGTTTCGAAATATTTTTGAAAAAAAGAGATATTATTTCTTCGCCCTTGCGTTAGGATTCATTTAAACAACACGGAAAAAAAGGGTAAGGCGTAATCAGATACAAATAGCCTTGTTATAAGACTTGCGGTAACGGAAAAAAGTAAGATTAGCGCACGCATTCCTATAGTTTCATTTAACTTGGCGAGTATTTGCTAACGTCGAAATAATTATAATTTACTTTCCCAAGTGGCTGCGGGTTTATCTGTATTTATGTCACAGAAACTAATAATGGGTAGAGTGCAGCATTATAGATTAATCGAATGCATCTCATATCATAAGTATTGAGGGATAAACAAACACTATCAATTATAAATTTAGCGGAACTAATTTCTTTTTGTTAATCTTGTAAATTGTAAATATATGTGATATATTGGTAGAAATTGATAGGGTGTTTGGTAAAAAAGTGGAATGTCTTTGCTTAAGATTGGTGTTTTGTTCCGTTTATTTTCTCAGCCTACATAGGTGTCCATCCTTATCCAATTTAAGCAAAGAGTCAAACAACAAGATCAGTCATCTTTTTTAAGGTTCATCCAGCCTATTGCGAAGATAAACCAAAAAAATGAAGGGACTGATGAATTGTGAAAAAAACAATCTCGTTTTTGCTAGTTCTAGCGATGTTTATGGCGGTTACTACACCCGCTAGCGCATCCGCTTCTACAGATCGATTGACTGTCGAAAAGTTCCAAAACCACTTGGAGCAGGTATCGAAAAATGATGCAAAAGCGCTAGAGGAACTAGAAAAATTTAATCGTATGTCAAATATCGAAAAATCGAAATTAATTGCGCTTCTTAACGATGGAGAGCTCATGAACAAAGTCATTAAGGAGGCATCTTCAGATATAATAAACTCTCCCAAAGAAAAAAGTTTTCATAACGGTGATATAAAAATTACGAAAACGATCACCAGCACTTTAAATGGCAATCAATCGTATACAAAAGAAATTAGCACATATGGATTGAACCTTACTTCCTTAACATTAACAGTATACTTTAAATATGATCCTTCGAATTCGGTAGTAACAGAAACACTTAGTGCAAATAACACCCACTGGAACATCAATCCCGGTCTGGTTATCACTAACGAAGCCAATGATCATTTTGTTAATGGAACTTTAGCCCAAGCTTGGGGAAATTATAACTTTTACGTTACTGCAAGTGGCGGGTTTTTTAATTATACTGTTACTCTGAATATCCAATGCGATAATGAAGACGTATCGGGGTGGCTTGAATCATAATTAATGCTTCCTCGCTATAGTGGATGCCTGATGTCTGCTTAATGCTTCCTCGCTACTCTGGGTGGGGTAAATAGACAGCGATTTTATATGGAGAGGCGGGCATGATAAGCTGGTTAGCAACGCGAATTCCTTACCCTTCGCGGCTTTCGCGAGTACTCATGCCCGCAGAGGCTCCATGTCAAATCGCTCTATTATGCCTCTCAAACGTAGTTTTTCCCATGTAGTATAGCGAAGAGCCTGCTTAATAGAGAAATGGTCAATACTGCCGAGTAAGAACGTTAATAGGGTGGGAATGACCATGTGGACCTCATTAAGCAGCAAGGATAACATGATTCACGAAATGTTTAAGGTAGCGCTCCAACTGGAGGAGCCTTGGAAATTCATGCATGTTGAGTTCGACGATCAAGAAGAGGCCTGGCATTTGTTTATCGACTTCGAACGCGGAGCAACCTTTGCATGTCCGGTCTGCGGCGCCGAGAGCAAAGCCTATGACGCCGAAATGAAAAAATGGCGTCACCTGGATTTTTGGAATTGGAAAACGTACATGCATGCGCGAGTGCCGAGAACCAATTGCAGAGCGTGCAAAAAAAGTGACGCAGGTACCGGTCAAATGGTCACGACCGCTGTCTCACTTTACTTTGCAGTTCGAAGCTTGGGCCATGCGGCTGATGGCGGAAATGCCGGTGAATGCAGCGGCACGGGAGCTGCGGGAGCATGACACACGAATGTGGCGTATCTTCCACCATTACGTCGGGAAAGCCATGGATGAACTCGATCTGACCCGCGTGAAACAGATTGCGATCGACGAAACCTCCTCCCGCCGCGGTCATCGGTACATCACTTTGTTTGTGGATGCTGAAGCGAAAACAGTTCTGTTTGCAACTGAGGGCAAAGGAATGGATACCCTCGAACGCTTCAAGGAACACCTGAGCGCTAAAGGAGCCTCTGCCGGGCAAATCGAGGACGTATGCTGTGACATGTCCCCTGCATATATCCGGGGGATTCAGGATTACTTTCCCCAAGCGGAAATCACCTTTGATAAATTTCATGTCATGAAGTTAGTGAACGAAGCCGTTGACGATGTGCGAATCCAGGAACAAAAACAAGCGCCGGAGTTGAAGCATACGAAGTACATCTGGCTGAAGAACGAATCCAACCTCAAAAGCGGGCAAAAAGAAACGTTGGCGCGGCTGAAGGATAGCAATCTGCAGACCGGGCGTGCCTATCGCTTGAAGCTGGCGATGCAGGAGTTTTGGACCACACCGCATATCTTCGCGGACGTCTACCTTCGGGAATGGATGGTTTGGGCGCTCCGCTCTCAACTCACGCCGATGGTTGAACTGGCAAAGACGATCAAGAAGCACGAGGAAGGCATAAACGGTTTGGTGCAGGCAGCCAAGCGCCGGGCGCGTGGTTACCGCAATGTTGAAAACCTTATCGCGATGGTGTACATGACGGCAAACAAACTGCGTATGCCGGTGCTCGGAGCACGCCGGGCACACTAACCCTTACCGCCTTGTGACCCCGCCTCATAGGCAGAAGGAGCGGTCAAGCGAACTCCTTGACGGCTTCTTCTGCCTATGAGATGCTCCAAGCAAGCGGAAGGGTTATCAATCTATTTAAGAGGCTTCTACCCACCGAGTAGAGCGAAGAGCCTAATTAATTAGACCCTATCAATTGGATACACCTATAGTAAGGCTACCGAAAAGGCTGTCCAATAGGTCGTTAACGAACGACTTTGCGAGATAGCCTTTTCTTTAAGTACTACCAGAATAAGGTTGTTTTTTGAGTGTGAACAGTATATTTCCAAAATAAACTTGTTAAACGCATTCAAGATAGGGGAGAATTGTTAGATGATCCTGCCATCACGACCGCTATTCTTGATCGTATCTTACATAAAAGTGAGATCATACATTTAAGTTGGGACGGCTTCCGGCTTAAACACAGAGAAACTATATTTGGAAATGCCTAGTTGTTGAAAGTTATTTAGCGAAAACTGCTCAAAAGTACATGACGGTTACAACTTCCTATATTAATTGATTTCTGCCGGCACTATTTGTATACTTAATCGTAGTAAACGATTTCTAAAAATGAGGGAATACGATGAAAAAACCGACAACGATTCACGACATAGCGAGGAAGGCGAATGTTTCTTCCGCGACGGTTTCGCGGGTACTCAGTAACAGCGATTATCCGGTAAGCAAAGCTTTGCAGGAGAAGATTCGCCGCATTGCCGCGGAAATGAACTACATTCCGAATCTGCTGGGCAAACAGTTGAAAAAAAACGTAAGCATGACCATCGGGGTCATTGTTCCGTCGATTATAAATCCTTTCTATTCTTCGGTCGTCTTCGGCATCGAAGAAATAGCAAGGGAGAACCATTATACAGTTGTTACTTGCAATTCGCTGCAGGACCCGACGCTTGAGGATGAATATATCCGCACCATCATGGAGAAGCAGATCAAGGGACTCATTATTTCCTCCATCTCCAAGGATAAATCCCTGCTCAAAAACTCCATACAGATGGGATTGAATGTCATTGCGATAGACCAGACCATCGAGGAAGAGGGCGTTTCGCAAATTAAATTCGATTATCGTAAGGGCGGATATATGGCGACGAAACATTTGCTGTCCAAAGGCCACAGCCGCATTGGCTATGTAACGTCCAGACTGGACAGGCCAAGCCGGCAAAGCATCTGTCAAGGCTATCTGTATGCGATGAAAGAAGCGAAACTCGAGCCGATCGTGGAAGAATCCAAGTCGGAGGAACTGTATAACGCTGTTTTCGACTTTGACACCGGCAAGAAACTGGCTAACAAGCTGCTCGCGGCGCCAGACCGGCCGACGGCCATATTCGCTTGCAACGACATGATGGCTTTCGGAGTGATCAACGAGCTTTCCCAGCAAGGTGTAAAGGTGCCTGAAGATATATCTGTGATGGGATTTGACGGGATCGATTTCGGCCTTATGATCCACCCTCCGCTGACGACGATCAAACAACCGGATTACGATATGGGAAAACTTGCTTGCCGGCTGTTGCTGGATAAAATAAACGGCGAAGACAGCCCGACGTTCGACGTGATGCTGCAGCCTAAGCTGCTGGAACGAAATTCAGTTTTACCGATAAGCGAGCGCGTTTAGTGATAATGCGCCGACTATAAGATTCTCTAAGGGGTGAGGTATCGTTGTCAATAAAGAAATCGATTGCTTAGCTGTTATGAAATTACTAATTAGAACCGCCATTCCGTTTGCACGGCACCAGCAGACGGTGAAAATAGACGGATTTTCAAGGTAGATAAGTGTAAATACACGAGAAAATTGTTTTTTGGTGGCGATTTTGGGAAGGAAATTGTTTACATTATTACCACACGCAAAACAAAGAGGGTCCTATTGGCATAAAAAGCTACCTCAAATACCGGGTTATTCATCTTCGAGAAGGCTCCGTTAGGAGCTTTTTTTACCACATAGGAATCTGTAAGTTCTTTACAGTGTTAATATGATACAGAACGAAGATTTCTATTGGCATAAAAAGCTACCTTTAATACCGGGTTATTCATCTTCGAGAAAGCTCCGTTAGGAGCTTTTTTACCACATAGGAATCTGTAAGTTCTTTACAGTGTTAATATGATACAGAACGAAGATTCCTATTGGCATAAAAAGCTACCTCAAATACCGGGTTATTCATCTTCGAGAAGGCTCCGTTAGGAGCTTTTTTTACTACTAGTCAAAGTAAACCGAAAATGTTATACTCTCTATAGTAATCGATTACTATAAATTAAACATGACGTGGGGGCAGATTGAATTTTATTGATTTGTTTATGCCGGTGTATTTTTAAAAGAAGGAGTGAATTTCATTGAAGAGAAGGCTTAGTTATCTTGCTTTTTTGTTAGCGCTTTTATTGGTTGTTTCAGCTTGTTCCTCATCTGGCGGCGACAGCGGAAACAACAATGCTTCAGAAAATCCCGAAAACGGTTCCGTTTCGGGTGAAGGAAACAAAGAACAGCCGAAAGACAAAGTAAAGCTGAAAATCGGATTACCTGGCAGCTATGAAGTGACGAACAAAGAGATTATCGACAAGTTTATCGAGACGCACCCGCATATTGACGTGCAAATTCAGGAAGCGCCGTGGGGCGACTTCACTTCCAAGATTGCGGCGCAAATTGCCGGAAACACGATGCCTGACGTCTGGTTCCAGGAAAACGCCACGATTCTCGGCTATGGCAAGAGAGGTGTGGCGGAAGATCTGGCACCGTACATTGAACGCGATTTGAATGAGGACGATTACATCGACGGCTTGTTCTCGGCGAAAACGCCTGAAGGCCAAGTGTGGGGAGTACCGCACGGCATTAACCCAATCGCGCTGGCTTACAACAAGGACGCATTTGAAAAAGCGAATGTCGAGCTACCGACGGACGATTGGACATACGAAGATTTGATCGAGGCCGCCAAGAAGTTGACGGTTAAAGACGGAAACGATACGAGTCAATACGGATTCATCGGTTCTTTCTCGATTACGAACGGCTGGTTCCCGTGGATCAAGCAAGCCGGAGGATCGGCGTTGGACAGTACGATGATGAAGTCGATGTTCGACGATCCGAAGACTATCCAGGGCTTGGGGCAATTGAAGGATGGCATTGATCAAGGATACTTTACTCATATCGATTATGTCAGCGCTAACGGCGGGGAGCTTGAAGTATTCGCCGGTGGCAAGGCGGCGATGTATTTCATGCAGTACAGCTTACAGGTGAACATGAACGACAGCTTCCCGGATGCGAACTGGGACGTCGTCAAAATTCCGAAGGCGGTGGACGGTAAGCGTTATGTGCCGATGGTCGCCAACTCGTGGCTCATTTCCTCCAGAGCTTCGCAGGAAGCGAAGGACGCGGCGTGGGAATTTCTGGAGTTTTATCTTGGAGACGAATCGCAGAAGATCGTAGCGGAGAGCGGTTCTGCCCTACCGGTAAAAAAATCGGCATACGATGTTCTGGAACAGAGTACGACGAAGCCGTCGAATAAGAAAGCGTTCACAGAAGGGATTGCCGAAGGCGGAGTGACGCTGGACGAGAACGCGTCCTGGAGTGAATGGCGTATAGTTGTGCAGCAAGTCGTGAACGAAATCGTCAAAGGGAATGTGGATGTGGAAGAAGGAGCCAAGGAAATTCACCAGAAAGTGCAGGAAGTGTTGGACGCCAATTCGTAGGCCCGGTTCATTGCAACCTGAGAGGTGTGGCCTTGCTGCCGCACCTCTCGGCCATAGAAAGGTAGGTAACCGTATGCACAAACAAGGATACTGGGGATATATATTCACATTACCATTCGTGTTGAACGTACTCGTATTCCTTTTGTTTCCGATCGTCTTTTCAAGCTACATATCGTTTACGCAATGGGATTTGTTCAACCCGCCGAAGTGGATCGGGCTGGACAACTGGATAAATACGTTGAATAAACGGGAATTTTGGGTAGCGATTCGCAATGTCTTTGTTTTTGCGCTCATCTTTGTTCCGCTTCAAACCTTGATGGCCTTTGTTATCGCTTTTTTATTAAATCAAGCGATCCGCGCCAAAGCCTTGTTCCGTCTCATGTATTTCTTGCCGGTCGTAACCCCGTGGATTGCCGGCGGCGTAGTATGGGTGTGGATGTTCAACTATCAGTATGGCGTCATTAATTGGTTCCTTGGTCTGTTCCATATCGATCCGATCCGCTGGATTGACAATAAGTCCTGGCTCGTCGTGATGGCCAGCATTGCTATAGTGAACGTTTGGAAAGGGGTCGGGCAATCGATGATCATTTTACTTGCGGGCATGCAGAACGTGCCCAAAGAAGTGCTCGAATCGGCGCAAATCGACGGAGCTTCCGGCTGGAAGCAGCTTACGCATATCGTGTTTCCCATCGTGACGCCGATGGTCTATTTGGTCATGATTTTATCTACGATATCGGCTTTTCAGGCGTTCGACGTGTTCCTGGGCTTGTTTGGCAGCATTACGACAGGCATCCCTGAACGGAACATGGTTCCGAACCTGCTCATATACCGCGACGCCTTCCTTCTGTTCAAGATGGGGCCGGCTTCGTCTATGGCATGGCTGCTGTTTATAATCATTCTGGCGTTCACGCTGTTCCAAAAGTATTTTGAGAAAAAGTGGGTGCATTATGACTAAAACTACACCTCGTCCACTTAAGATAGCGGTTTATTTGCTGCTGATTGCAGGTTCTGTTTTCATGGTGTTTCCCTTTATATGGATGATTTCGACTTCGCTTAAAACCGTCGGCGCTATCGCACAGATGCCACCGCAGCTCATTCCGAATCCAATCAACTTCGACAATTATGTAACGATATGGAATAAAGTCAATTTCGGACGATACACGCTGAACAGCTTTTTCATCGTTGTGCTGGACATGATAGGCTCCTTGCTGTCATGCTCTCTCGTTGCGTTCGGACTCGCTATGTACAAATTTAAACTAAAAGGTCCGATCTATATCGTCATGCTGGCGACCTTGATGGTTCCGGGCCAGGTTACGATGATTCCGACCTATTTCATATGGAAGGAATTCAATGCGCTCAATTCGTACTACCCGTTAATCGTGCCAAGCTTTCTTGCGGGGGCATTCGGCATTTTCCTGATGCATCAATACATCAAGTCGCTGCCTAAAGAGCTGTACGAATCTGCGGTGATCGACGGCTGCAGTCCGCCAGGCATCTTTTTCAAAATCTACCTACCGTTGTGCAAACCGGCACTGGCAGCGCTGGGAGTGTTTACGTTCATGGGCGCTTGGAACAATACGCTCGGTCCGTTAATTTATTTGCAGGAAAAGTCTTTGTACACTTTGCCGCTCGGATTGCTCTATTTGAAATCGGAAAACGTGAACCAGGCTTTGATGATGGCGGGGGCCGTCATTACTACGCTGCCGGTCGTCCTCGTCTATTTGTTCGCGCAGAAGCAGTTCGTGCAAGGTATCGCCTCATCAGGGCTAAAAGGTTAAAGTCAGGAGATGTTATTGGATGAAAAAATATGTGCTTGTCGGCGCCGGTTCCCGGGCTCTATATATGTTCGCCAAACCGATGTCATTGCAGTGGAGGCATCATGTCGAGTTTAAAGGCGTATATGATATCAATAAAATACGCGCGAAACTGCTGAGCAAGGAATGCGGCGGAGTGCCGGTTTATGGCGATTTTCACGAGATGCTGGAGGAAGCCAGGCCCGACGTCGTTATCGTCGCTAGCTCGGACAACACTCATCACATTTATATTGTTGAGGCGCTTCGGGCCGGCTGCGACGTCATTTCAGAGAAGCCGATGACGATTGACGAGGACAAATGCAGAGAAATCTTGAAAGCGGAACGGGAAAGCGGAAGAAAGGTTACCGTCACGTTCAATTTACGGTTTGCTCCTTATTTTGCCAAAGTGAAGCAGCTGCTGCATGAAGGCGCGATTGGCGACGTCCATCACGTTCATCTCGAATGGTTTCTGGACCGAACTCATGGTGCGGACTACTTCCGCAGATGGCATGCCGAGATGAAAAATAGCGGCGGCCTGCTGGTGCACAAGTCGACGCATCATTTCGATATCGTCAATTGGTGGGTGAACGGCCGTCCTGTTCAATTGCAGGCGTTCGGGGCGCGAAGGGTGTACGGCGATCAGGGCCGCAAGAAGGGCGAAAGGTGCCTGACTTGTGAATATAAATCATCGTGCGAATATTACAAAGACATTACCGCCGACCCGTTCATGGAGCAATATTACCGCCAGGCCGAACAGGAAGACGGGTATTGGCGCGACCGCTGCCTGTTTGACGACTGCATCGACATCTACGATACGATGGCGGTCAATGTGCAGTACGATAACAGTGCGCTGCTGAACTATTCGCTCGTGGCCTACAGCCCGTATGAAGGTTGGCGCGCAACCGTGAACGGCAGCGAGGGCCGGCTTGAGCTGGGAGAAATTTATACCAGCGCCGATATGCAGCAAACGGACAGCAACCTAATCAAGTTATATAAGCCGGGTGGCCGTGCGGAACATATCGAAGTAGCCGCGGCCTCGGGCGGCCATGGCGGCGGGGATGCCAGACTGCTGCAAGCGCTGTTCGAGGGCGGAATCGACGATCCGCTCGGGCAGCAGGCGGACAGTCTTGCGGGAGCAGCTTCGCTGCTCATCGGTGCTACGGCGAACAGGTCGATCGCCGAAGGCCGGGCACTGCAAATTCCCGATGGTTCCCTCATGCGATGAATCGTCGGAGGCGGGAGAGAGAAGCGGCATGAACAGAATACAAGAGCTGGAGCAATATAAATGTACGTTATATGACACGCGTGATCAATTGAAGCTCCATATTTTCGATCGCGCGGACCGGGCGTTCGCCGCCGGCGACCACGATCGTGACAGTATCGTAGACATCGCCGGGCTTCAAGCGCGCCAGGCGGCGATAAGGGAAGCGTTCCTGACAGTGATCGGCGGGCTGCCGCCAAGCGATGCTCCGCTGAATGCGCGAACGACGGGAAAGACGCAGGCCGTAGGATACAGCGTCGAGAACGTCATCTTCGAGCCGCGCCCCGGCCATTACGTTACCGCGAACTTTTATTTGCCGGATGAGCGCGAAGAGAGATGTGCCGCAGTGTTGTTTCTATGCGGGCATGAATATGAAGCGAAGCACAGTCCGTATTATCATCAAGTCTGCTTGCGGTTCGTACAGGCGGGATTCGCAGTGCTCGCCATCGACCCGATCGGACAGGGCGAGCGGCTAGCTTTTGTGGACTTCCCGGCAGGGGAACCCATATGGGGAACGCAGGAGCACCAGCTGTTCGGTGCGCAATGTTACCCACTCGGGGACAGTATCGCCCGCTACTTCGTTCATGACGCAATGCGCGCGGTTGATTATCTGCAGCAACGCCCGGAAATCGACGCCACCCGTATCGGCGTGACCGGCAATTCGGGCGGAGGCACCCAGACGGCGATGTTGATGGTATGCGACGAGCGGCTCGCCGTGGCGGCGCCGGCCACTTTCATCATGAACCGCCGGCAATATATGCATGCGGGCGGCGTTCAGGATGCGGAGCAGGTGTGGCCCGGCTTGTCGGCGCAGGGGTTCGACCACGAAGATTTGCTGCTGGCGTTCGCGCCCAAGCCGCTCCTCGTGCTGGCCGTGCAGTACGACTTTTTCCCGATCGAGGCGACGCGGCGTACGGTCGACCGCTGCCGCCGATTCTGGGAAATGTCCGGCAAGGCCGGGGAACTGCTCCTCATAGAAGACCAATCGACCCATCGTTATACGGATCGATTGGCCGTTGCCGCCGCCCGTTTCTTCAGCTGGCATCTAGCGGGGCGGGGGGCCAAGCCATTCCCCGACACGTTGGCTGCGCCGGAACCGGAGCCACTGTCACCCGTCCCTGCCGAGCGGCTGCTGTGCACTGCCAGCGGGCAAGTGCGTCGCGACTGGCCCGCCGCCCGAACCGTTCGCGACGAGAACGCTGCTCGGTGTGAACGGCTGCGCCGCATGCGTGCCGGGCTTGCGCCGGAGTCAAGGCGGGTACGCGCGCTCGGATGGCTTCGCGAGAGGGTCTGTGGCCCCCGGACGTGCTGCGAGCTGAATCCCCGCCGCATAGGGGTCGGCGAAGCGGACGGTTTGCGCGTGGAGTATTTGCTGTGGTGGTCACAGCGCGACTTGATGAACAGCGGTTATTTATTTCACGCAGACGGCACAGACGGCGCGGACTGCAGGGTGGCCGAACGGTACAGACCGGTCACGGTGGCGTTATGGCCCGGAGGAACAAGCCGCCTGTCGCGGCACTGGCCCTGGATTCGCCAGACTTGCGCGCAAGGGCGCGACGTCCTTGTGCTGAACGTCTCCGGTGTCGGTCCGCACGAGCCGCATGCGATTTACGGCAAGCCTGCCCACCGTTTTTTCGGAGTGATGCACAAGCTGACGGATGACCTGTTATGGCTTGGCGACAGCCTGGCCGCTCTGCGCACGTACGACACGATTCGTTGTCTCGATGTGCTCGCACATTTGGGCGAATGGCCCGATGAGCCGGCCGACTTCTACACAGACGGGCGGTACGGAATGTATGTCCAGCTTGCCGCCATGCTGGACAAAAGAATCGGGCGCATAACGGGGCGCGATCTCTTAGGTAGCATTTCCGATTGGGTCGAGATGCTTCATTATGAGGAAGAAGATGTCATGAGCCTTGTGTTTCCGGGAATTTTACAATATCTCGATCTTGGCGAACTGGCGAGAAAGGAAGGATACAGATGACGAAACCAATCACGGTCACTCTTGTCGGAGCGGGCCTGCGCGGGATGATTTACAGCAGTTATGCTCATCAACGGCCGGAGGAAATGCGCATTGTCGCCGTAGCCGAACCAGATGTAGCAAAGCGGGACCGGGCACGTGAACGCTTTGGCATAGCCGGGCAGCGCTGCTATACAAGCTGGGATGATTTGTTCGCGCAGCCGCAACAGTCTGATGCCGTCTTCATATGTACGCGCGACCGGGATCATTACGAACCGGCGATGAAGGCGCTGGAGGTGGGCTATCACGTACTGCTGGAGAAGCCGATGTCCCCGGACTGGCGGGAATGTATCGAGCTGGGCAAGCAAGCCGAAGCCAAGGGCCGTATTCTGACCATATGCCATGTGCTGCGGTATTCTCCTTTTTTTCAGACGATCAAGCAATTGCTGGACGAAGGCCGCATCGGTCGGCTTATGTCGATTCAGCACAACGAGAATGTAGGATATTGGCATCAGGCACACAGCTATGTTCGGGGCTATTTCAATAACGCCGAAAGATCGAGTCCCATGATTTTGGCGAAATCCTGTCATGATCTGGACATTATTCAGTGGCTGGCGGGTGGGGTATGCACAAGTGTATCATCTTACGGCCATCTGTCTTATTTCCGGCCGGAGAATGCTCCGCCGGGCGCTCCGAAATATTGTATCGACGGATGTCCGGTCGCGGACGAATGCGTGTATTATGCGCCCGATACTTATCTGGTGGAGAACGGCGGCTGGAAAGCAGAAGCGGCAAGCAGCGACCCGAGCTACGAAGCGCGGTATAAAGCGATGAAGGAAGGTCCGTTCGGCCGTTGCGTATTTCAGTGCGACAACGATGTGGTCGACCACCAGGTCGTCAGCATGGAATTCGATAATGAAGTGACGGCGGTTTTCACGATGAGCGCCTTTACGGAAAAATGCAATCGGACGCTCAAATTGATGGGAACCGAAGGTGAAATTCGCGCGACGATGGAATCGAACGAGATTGAGATCCGTCGGTTCGGAAGCGGTCGGCAGGAAGTGATCAAGCTAGTCGACCCAGAAGGCCATATCGGTCACGGGGGCGGTGATCGGAGGCTAGTCTACGATTTTGCGAAGGCGGTTCGTCGGCAAGGGACTCATCGCAGTGTTACGTCCGCGCAAGCTTCTATACAGAGTCATCTGATGGCGTTCGCGGCGGAACGTTCGCGTATAGAGAAAAGAATGGTTCGTCTGGATGAATTTCGATAGGGAGGAAACCGACAAAATGCAAATCAACATATTCGAGACAGCAGATCAGAGCGGCTTGGAAGCGGCGCTTGCCTGCAAGGAACTAATTGGGGATGCTATCCATACGAACGGCAGCGCTCGCATTGTGCTTTCAACGGGCGCTTCGCAATTTGAGTTTTTGCAGCATTTTATTACGATGAATATTGAGTGGGACAAGGTGGAGATGTTCCATTTGGACGAATATATCGCTCTGCCGGAATCTCATCCGGCAAGCTTTCGCAAATATTTGAAGGAACGGTTTTTGCAATATGTTAACGTGAAACAGGTTTGTCTTGTCAACGGTGAGGCGGAACCGCAGGCGGAACTGCGCCGTCTGAATGAAGAGATCGCCAAAGCTCCGGTCGATGTAGCCTTGATCGGCATCGGGGAAAACGCCCACATCGCCTTTAATGATCCGCCAGCCGATTTTGTAACGGAAGAGCCGTACAAAGTTGTCGATCTGGATGACACCTGCAAACAGCAGCAAGTGCGTGAAGGGTGGTTTGCTACAGTTGACGATGTCCCTAAGCAAGCGATCACAATGACGGTGAAGCAAATATTGAAGAGCCGCCACATCGTATCGGTCGTGCCGCATGAAGCAAAAGCCGCGGCAATCGCGAATACGTTCAAGCGGGAAGTGGATCCCAACTATCCGGCTACAATTTTGAAGTCGCACTCGAACTGGCGATTGTATCTGGACAAAGATTCCGCTTCGAAAATTTATGCCTGGAGCTGACGCGGTCCGAACTTGTGTCGGAAAATACACCTTCGGCAGAGCGGTGGCGAATGCAGACCGGTACAGATAAGCACGAAGACATATAATTTTTCCAGGCAAAAAAAGGGGGGGAGAGGGCTTGTCAGTTTTGCAAGGCAAGCTTGCCCGGACGGGCAAGGAGGGGAATGGGGGAGCTCCGGAGGCTCATCTGCTTCCATGCTTGTCGAATTCAGAGCAGCGGCTTCAACAGACGATGGATGATCCGGTGACGGTGGTTCAAATCGGCGAAGGCAATTTCCTCCGAGGCTTTTTCGACTGGATGATTCATGAAGCGCGCTGCCAGGGAATTTATCAAGGCAGCATTGCGGTCAGCCAGCCGCGCCCTTCCGGTAAAGCGAAGCTGGATGCACTGAAACGCCAGAACGGGCAGTACACGCTCGTCATGCGCGGTTTGAGCGATGGAGTCCCCGTAGAGCGCACCGAAATCATTTCTGTTTTTTCCCAGATGATCGATCCGTATTCGGAATGGGATCGGTTCCTCCGTCTGGCGGAGCAGCCTCATCTGCAGTTCGTCATTTCCAATACAACGGAAGCGGGGCTCGTTTTTTGCCCCGAATCGATGACCGAAGGCGAACCGGTAGAATCGTTTCCCGGGAAAATGACGTTGTTTCTGTACCGCCGATACTTGACTTTCCGCGGCGAACCGGACAAAGGCCTTATTTTTTTGCCGTGTGAGCTGCTGGAACGCAACGGGGATGAGCTTCGAGACTGCATACTGCGTTATTGCGAAGATTGGGGGCTGCCGGCTCCGTTTATCCGGTGGGTAAATGAGCATAACCGTTTTTTGAATTCGCTCGTGGACCGCATCGTAACCGGCTATCCGGATACGGAGGCGGATGCATGGTTTGCCGAATGGGGGTACCGAGATGACCTGCTCTGCACGGCCGAGCTCTATCATCTGTGGGCGATAGAAGCGGAGCCCGAACTGGAGGAGAAGCTTCCTTTGCGGCGGGCGGGTCTGAATGTTCATTGGGTGGACGACCTGACGGAATACCGTCTGCTGAAGGTGCGGCTGTTGAACGGCGCCCATACATTAATGACCCCGCTCGCACTGCTCTATGGGCTTGAACATGTGCGCGAAGTGATGGGGCATCGGGAACTCGGGGCATTCGTACGCCGGACGATCGAGGACGAGATCATTCCTTCCTTACCGGTACCTGAAGCAGAAAGCAGACGGTATGCGGAAAGTGTATACGAACGTTTTCTCAATCCGTTTATCCGTCACCGGCTATCGGATATCGCAATGAACAGCGTTAGCAAGTTCAAGGTGAGGCTCTTGCCGTCTCTGCTCTATTATCGCGATCGAGGAGAAACGCTGCCGCAAGGGCTCGTCCGGGCGTTCGCCGGATTGCTGAGGTATTACAGGGTGAGTCGAACGGAAAAAGGCTATGAAGGAATTTCCTTGAACGGAGATAAATATAGGGTAAACGACGACAGAAACGTGATGGAAACATTCGCATATGTCTGGGGGCAGGAACAAACGATGTCTTGGGTTGAACTGGCCCGCCGTTTGCTCGGACTCGAGAACCTATGGGGGACGGATCTGGCCGCAATAGCCGATCTATCGGAAGCGGTCGCCGGACATTGGGAACGAATGGAGATGAGAGGATGAAAGACTGGGTTCGCTTGCATGGAGAGGATCATGTCATCGTCGCTTTGCGGAGTTTCGCCAAGGGAGAAATATTGGAGCTGGACATGGGCGCGGTGGTGGCGAGGGGGACAGTTCGGATCGAACTTCGGGAAGACATTCCGAAAGGGCACAAGGTTCTCGTTCAGCCGGTCAGGAAGGGAGAACCCATCCGGAAATTCGGTTATTCCATTGGGAAAGCGAGAGAGGATCTGGTCCCCGGCTGCTGGGTTCATACTCATAATATGGAGACGGGGTTAAAAGGTTTCATAGATTATACATACGAGCCTACTGAGCCGGTTCAGGAAACCGAAGCGGCAGCGCCTCTTACATTCCCAGGGTATGTTAGAGAAGGCGGGGACGTCGGCGTTCGTAACGAAATCTGGATTATTAACACAGTCGGCTGCATTAATAAAACGTGCGAAACGCTCGCCAGAAGAGCCGATGCGCTCTATCGCGGCCGAATCGACGGCGTTTATCACTTTGCACATCCTTTCGGTTGTTCGCAGCTTGGTGACGATTTGAAGTATACACAAGCTCTGCTCGCATCCCTTGTCCGTCATCCGAATGCCGGCGGCGTACTCGTTGTCGGGCTGGGCTGTGAAAATAACCAAATCGATTCGTTCAAACAAGCCATCGGGGAATTCGATCCGTTGCGCATACGTTTTATGAAGGCACAGGAGGAAGAAGACGAGCTTGAGATGGGCTTGGAATTGATCGAACAACTGGTAGAGCACGCGGAACGGTTTCTGCGCGAGCCGGTTTCCATCTCGAAGCTTAGGATCGGTCTGAAATGCGGAGGGTCGGACGGGTTGTCCGGAATAACGGCCAATCCTCTGGTCGGGGCCGTCTCCGATCGGTTGACCGGCATGGGTGGAACGACGATTTTGACCGAAGTGCCGGAAATGTTCGGGGCGGAAACGATATTGATGAATCGGGCCGCAGACGAGAAGGTGTTCGATCAAATCGTACGTCTGATCAACGATTATAAGCAATATTTTATACGGTACGATCAGGAAATTTATGAGAACCCTTCGCCGGGCAATATAGAGGGAGGCATTTCCACTTTGGAAGAAAAGTCGCTCGGCTGTACCCAAAAAGGGGGGCATGCGGTGGTCGTCGATGTCGTCGGCTACGGAGGCAGAGTAAGCAAGCCGGGGCTGAATCTGCTTGAGGCGCCTGGGAACGATCTTGTCTCCGTTACGGCGCTTGCCGCTGCGGGGGCCCATATCGTCCTGTTCACGACGGGAAGAGGGACTCCTTTCGGCGGACCCGTACCTACGGTAAAAATATCGACCAACAGCGAGCTGGCCGTTCGTAAAAAGAACTGGATCGACTTCAATGCAGGGCAGCTCCTTGAAGGAAAGCCTATGGACCGTCTGACGGACGAATTGTGGGCACTCATCGTCAGCATAGCTTCCGGAGAATCGGAAGCCCGCAATGAACAAAACGGATTTCGCGAAATCGCCATTTTTAAAGACGGCGTGATTTTGTAGAATGGTAGCCACCAATATCCAAGACAAAGACCCGCATTTATGGCGGGTTTTTTCATTTTTTAACTTTATTACCTCAACTATCGCAGACTGAAATCGCCAAATAACCTTTGAATTCATTAGGCCATCTGTCTATTTAATTTCCGGCTTTACGCTGAACCGAATCAGTGATTCCTCTCCTGCTTTTATGACGGCTTTCGCCGATCCAATCGCTGCAAGACGACAGCCCGTTTGAGACTAACTGATTTTCTACGTAGCAAATAGAACCGTTTACCTGGTTATGTCTCGATAATTTTCACTCTTCTGACGGTGCCGTTTGACGGTACCGGTGACGCTTTTCCGACTTGGACGTCTACCTTGAAAATCGTTTTCATTTTCTGCTGGTGCCGTGCAAGCAGTCTACTCGCAGAATGGCGCGTCTAACTGGATTTCATACAGTTAGTTTGCAACTCTGGAGCGAAATACGGAAACTAAGTGGAAAAACTACAGTTAGTTTGTGCAAGAAAGGCGATTTCAGCAAAAAGCCTTGATTCTAAATGTAGTTTTTCCATTTACTTTAATCATTTTCCGCCATTCGCTTAAATTTACCTGCATAAAATACAGTTAGACCGTCGAGGGTTCACCACAAGTAAAGGTTTTCTACTTGTGCAACCGCGCGCTGGGAGTCGCGCTCGGTGCGGAAGACATTTATATCAATACTTATCTTCTGCGAGTCAAATCAAACCTTTAATCGTTTTTCGCTCTGCGAAAGTTGAGTTTATTACAAAATATGGGGCAAGATTCTGGGGAGGAGACATCAGTCTGTGGAGTTCCAAGGTATTACGGTGGTTATCGATTCATGGAAGGGTATCTGGAAAATTAAGGCGGATGATATGTTACAATTAGAATGAACGTCGGGAGGTGGAGGATGACCTATAAATACTGTCCCAGATGCGGACAAGAACTAAGCAAACGCATTATTCCGGATGAAGGTGAGATTCCGTACTGTGAAGCATGCAGGAAACCGTTTTTCATGTCATCGCAGGTTTGTGTGCTCGTGGCTGTCATTAATGAACAAAATCACATTCTATTAACTAAGCAAAAACATATTTCAAATGATAAGTGGATCCTTATATCGGGTTATGTTAAGCAAGGCCACAATATGGAAGAAACGGTTGTTAGAGAAGTCAAAGAAGAAACCGGGCAAGAGGTCAGGGAGCTTCAGTATATTTCGAGCTATTATCATGAAGGTTCCGATTTATTGATGATAGGATTCGCTGCCTTTGTCACCCAGAAAACCATCGGAAGTTCACACGAGATACAGGAGTTCGGATGGTTTTCCGCACATGACGCCGCCGAATCCATTTGGAAAGGAAGCATTGCCGAAAAACTTTTAATAAAAATAAGAGAACGAATGGAAATCTAGCAGCGTCCCCATACATCGGTAAGAAGCGACAAGAACCAGCAATAATGCAGGTCTTTGCGGCGTTTTTAGTTAAAAACGGCAAAAGACGAGCAGTTGTGCAGGTGAATTAAGCCATTTGGCCGATTTTTGGATTTTTGAGGGGAAGGACTTGCATTATCGCTCGTCTTTTACGAGATTTAGCTCATTACCGCTAAAAGACATGCACTTATGATGGTCTTCAATCTATAGGGTTGTGATGAAGTGAAGGGAGGAACCTTCCCGGCTATATTTTCTGTCGTCCTGATCATTCTGGGGGTCCTGTTCATCTTCTGGGGATGCTTTAAGGACGAATATAACCGTTTCCATAAGCGGTAATATGTCTTGAAAAGGGAATCGCGAGACCGATTAATCCGAGCAAGATTGTGTCAGCACTGCGCAACTGCGTTGAAGACCCAACGTCTAATAAGGAAAAAGCGATTTCAGTTACTTGATCCGGAAGGGGAAATGGCAATGGCCCGCTATAAGGTATTCATCA
The DNA here is from genome assembly GCF_042677205.1 of Paenibacillus residui. NCBI lineage: Bacteria > Bacillati > Bacillota > Bacilli > Caryophanales > Paenibacillaceae > Paenibacillus > Paenibacillus residui. Next base: position 207,618 of record NZ_JBHTIU010000028.1, on the reverse strand, counting down.
GACGTACGGCTGCTTTTCTGTTGGGCGCTTTGCTGACGAGCGCTTTTATCAATGATAATGGCGTCCAAGCGGCGGGAACGGGACTGGTCAACGAGCAGGGGGAAGAGATTAGGCTGGAAAGCCGGGTGAATGACAGTATTCTATGGCATGTTCCGCTGGAGAACATCGAGGATGTTTATTATCATGGAACGATGCTGCATGATGAGCAGGGGAATTCATATATTCTCGCGGACGGAAGCCTGGTTTCCATCGATCTCGAGGGCCGCCGGCGTTGGTCGTTCGATGTTCCAAGGCACGGAATCGCTCCGCGCGGTCTGGTCCGGGGCGAAGATGGAACGATTTATGTGCTGGAGGTTGAGGAATTTAAGGATGACCGCTATACCGACCGAACAGGCTGGATCACGGCCGTTGACCCTTTTGACGGAAAGATCCGGTGGCAAAGGGGTATGCCGGAGGGTCACAGGCTTAGTTCAAATTTCGTGACTGCGGCCAATTCCAGCGGGATCATCGTGGTTGCGGCCTCAACCGGCTCTGTTCCATCATTAAGTGGAACCTGGAGAAGAGAAGCTTCGATGTTGTCCAATCGGCGGATAACGAATTGCTTCGCCAGCTGGGGGTGCCTTATGATCCCGCCGGAGGCCAATACTGCTTCAACGGCGGCGGGTTGTTCAAAACGCTTGGCCCCGGCCAAAATCTGTGGCAGTATCAGCCGGATCCTTCTTACACTTATGCAGCTTACGTGCAAGCGGATGCGTCCGGTAATTTGTCATTCACGGATAATGGAGGAAGCTGGCATCGGGCCGATCCTGATGGAAACCCGATCAGCGAGCTAAGCGTAAGAAACCATTCGTTAACCCATTCTGCACACTGGAGCTTGGCTAACGGTACTTCGATTGTTGCGTCAAATACATTCGGCATTATGGCCATCGGTGATGAGAACCGTCCGATTACAGTCTTTGTCCGCGGGACACGCCTTAACTCGGAGGCAGAGGCTTCGCTGGTTAACAGCCAGACCTTCGTGCCTCTTCGCGCGACGGCAACCGCTCTGGGAGCGAACGTGCAATGGAACGGGGAGGACCGGAGCGTGAAGGTGACTCTGGCCGAGCAGGTGATCACTTTATGGATTGACCGGCAGCAGGTCAAGGTAGGCGAAGAGCATTTTCTCCTGGAAACCGCCCCCTTCCTCCGGGATGAGCATACGATGGTGCCTCTAAGATTCCTGTCTCAAGCTCTCGGTTACGAGGTCGATTGGGATCCGGTCAACCGTTTCGTCCATGTCCGTTAATGTCTCTTTATTTCCCATATAAACACAAAGGAAGTGTTCCTGTTGAATCTTGAAAAAATCCATGAGATCGCTTTTAGAACGATGGGAAAGAGGAAATCACATTTGAACAGGGAAAGAGGGTTCATCTACTACCATTGTGAAAGAGTTGCGAAAATTTCTATTCATTTAAGAAAGGAACTGTTTCCGGACGATTCCTCCCTGGATGACCGGATTTATGTCGGAGCCCTCTTTCACGATGTAGCCAAAGGTATCGAACCCCATCATCAAACCGGATCCGCTTTAGTCCGAACATTGCTGCAGGAAGAATGCACGGGGGAAGAGCTGGACGATATAGCGGATATTATTCGGTATCATAATACCCGTCATCAGGAGGATTTGCCCTTTTTCATATCAAAATTGTTCAGGATGCCGACGTGCTGGACCATTTCGGTTCCCTGGAAATCTGGCTCAAATTTGTGTACAGCGGCCATATGAACGAGAACGTATTTGATGCAATTAGGTTATGGGAAAGCGAAGAATACAAGAAATATTTGGAGAACTCAAGGCATTCTTTAAATTATGAGAGGTCCAGGGAGATCTTCGACCGGAAAGTCGAATTTGCAGCCCAGTTTGAAAACCGGTTTCGTTGAGAATGTGAGGGCCGGATCGATTTTTAGAGTGCAGGTTTGTGTAAAAGGAGGAGGAGGCGCTGTTGAAGCGAATTGACGTCGTTTATTCATTAATCACCAATGTGGAACGGGATCGGATTTTAATGGTTAAGAACAGGGACAACGGGCGCTGGACTCTTCCCGGCGGAAAAGTAGAAGCGGATGAAACGCTGGAAATAGCGCCAGCGAGGGAAGCTTGGGAGGAAACGGGGCTGAAAGTAAATGTGCACGGCATAGTGGCCGTTAATGAATACATAACGGAGAAGGATCAGGAGCATATTATTTTCTTTACCTTCGCGGCCGAGATCGGCGAGGGACAAGAAAAAATCGTCATACCGGATGAAATCATGGAAATTGCGTGGATCGGTATAGAGGAGGCGGATCGTCTGATGCCATACTACAAAGAAGGGCTTAGCGCGATCGTACGGAGAAATCAGTCCGTCACTTATTTTAATGAAGGCAGGTTCTGAGTGGGTGATCGGGTTAAATTGACTTCGGTCAAAAGTATACGAGGATTAAAGCGGTTGAGCGGTGATGGGCTGATTGTCTGTCTGCCCGCTCGGCCGCTTTTTTGTCCTTTACCCATCTTCGCGGAAGCGATGGAAGGAGCCGTGAGGTGGTTTCAACTCTATCCTCCCAAAGACCGCAAACTGACAGACAGCTTCTTACAGCGTGCCGAAGCCGCGGGTTATTCGGCCATCGTAGTGACTATAGATTCGACTTTGCTTGGTTGGCGGGAGAGAGATTTGCGCAATACCTACCTTCCGTTCTTATCCGGACATGGGATGGGAAATTATTTCTCGGACCCTGTCTTTCTCTCCTCATTAGACAAACAGCCCGAGGAGAACCTGCGAGCTGCAGTGGAGAAGGCGCTGGATGAAGGAAATCATATCTGCTTCACCTGGAAGGAGCTCGATTATATTCGTGAGCGGACGAAGCTCCCTTTATTAATCAAAGGAATCACCATCCCGATGACGCGGTTCTCGCGTTGGAGCATGGGGTGGACGGAATCATAGTATCCAATCATGGAGGACGTCAACTGGACGGGGACATCGCCACTCTGGACGTATTGCCCTCGATTAACGAAGCGGTAAACGGGAAGGTTCCTATCCTGCTTGATGGCGGGGTAAGGCGGGGGGCGGATGTACTTAAGGCCATTGCGCTCGGGGCGGCAGCCGTTCTGGTTGGCCGGCCGTATGCCTATGCATTGGCAGTGGCCGGCGAAACGGGCGTATGGGAAATGCTTCAGGACCTGATGGCCGAAACCGATTTACAGCTGGCTATATCCGGACATGGGGTATTGATTGGGCTTCGTTAAGAGCTTTTTTTGTATGTCTGCATAATAAACAGGCTGAACAATCCAAACAGCACTGCAATGCTTAGGATTGTGCACAAGGGCTGAGGGAGCGGAAGCAGGTTAACCAGCCATTCGGCCCCCGGAGTACCGGCCAGACATAGAAGAAGGAGCAGCAATGCCCGCCGGATTGGAAGAGAACCGGACAGAATCGTCCGCTTCTGTCTCGATATGGCTACCAGGTTCCACAGCATGGATACTAAATCCAGTGAAAGCAGGCCCATTGCCGCTCCGGCATAAGCAAATCCGGGGATGCCTAGCAGCCCGAAGTTCAGGCCGGCTGAGCATAAAATTCCTGCGGCCAGGCCGAATAAAGGCGCTTTTTGATTCCCCGAAGCCCACAGAATAACCATCGTCAATTCTTGAAGTCCAGATAATAAAGGAGCGATGAACATATAGCGGACGGGAACGGCTGCTGCATCATCCGAGAAAACCAACAGGGTCAGGTCGGTGGAATAATGCCAGAGAACCCAGGAAGAGCCTATTCCCCACAGGATACCGATTTGGATAGCGGAGCGGGCTCTTCTTGAGAACCGGAGGACATCCTTGTTTTTCCAATCAGCAGTAACTTTGGCCGCCAATGTAAAGGCCAGGGCGGAAGTAACCAATGTGGGCATATATACGATCGTTGCGGCCACCCCGGCAATTTGGCCGAATACGGATGCGGCTTCCGATGCCGTCATTCCGGCATGCTGTAACCGGCTGGGGATAATGATGGCATCCATGAAATCGGAAATGGGTACAATGAGCCGGGCCGCAGAAATCGATAGGGCGCTGTAGAGGAACAATCGGAGCCCGCTGTCGGACCATGCGGATATGGAAGCCCGGGTTTCCGCGGATCTGAAGGACTGCCGGCGAAAGAATAGGAAGGCTAGTAAAAAAAGATAGGCGATTAGAGCCCCTGCAGCTGCCCCGAATACGGCTCCGCCTACGGCCTGTCCCAGGTCAGTGCGAATCCATAGAGTCACTAGCAGAAGCATGACACTGAGCCGGACAATCTGTTCCATGATTTCGGACCAGGCAATCGCTCCATAGAATTCAAGCCCTTGAAGAAAGCTGCGTAGAAGAAAAAGCAGAGGAACGAGAAAAAGAGCCGGTGCCAAGCAGCGAATAGCTGCTTCCAGTGAGGAATGGCCTAACCAGCGGGCTATGCTTGGAGCCAAATGATAGCATAACCATGCCAGCATTCCCCCAACGGAGGCCAGCAGCAGGGTAGCCGATTTATAAAGCTGCCAGCCCTTACGGTGATCCTGGGCCGTTGCCAGGGCCAGAGCGGTTGGAAAGCCTCCGGAGATAACGGTCAGGGCAAGACCGTAGAAGGAATAGGCCATCTGATATAGTCCGATCCCTTCCGCCCCAAGTAATCGGAAGAGCGGAATTCGGGCGGCAAAGCCGAGGATTTTGACAATAAAAATGGCACCCGCACGCAGTGCCATTTGCTTAGCGAATATAGGCAATCCCAAAGGGTCTCCCCTCCAAATAGATAACGGGTTATGTGCTCTACATTATATGAGCCTGTCCCGCCAAATATGAGGGGAGTTAATGTTAATCCTTGATATGGATAAGCCAATATTTCGTATATTTGTCCCAGCCCAGGTCGAAGGGAACTTGGTATCGGTCGGCCGTATGAGAATTAACCAAAGGGTAGCCGTAAACGTCGAAGCCGACAACGACCGAAAAGTGATCCACATCCCCGTCCATCTCATAGGCAATAAGATCGCCGGGCTGGATTTTGGAGAAAGCTCCATTCGGATGTTTATCGGTTTTCTTGACTACTGCATCGAACGTTCCTCGGGCCACCACGGTCCCATACCCGCTGTGCAGAAGAAAATGTTTGAATGAATCGGTCCTCACCCAGCTTTCGCTTCCTCCGGCTTTAAATCGGTACCGCCAGCCGTGAGTCATTTTCAATCCGCCCCCTTCTTCCGGATCTCCAAGGACCTGGGATGCGAAATTCGTACAGTCGCCGCCCAAATCGGTATAGTCTCTATATTTTTGATTGTAGCGGTTATTATTGCCGGCACCCCATGCGAGTCCCGCATATTTATTGGCATAGCTGACTGCCCGTTCGCGTTGATAACGCCTTGCTCCGGATTTGGGCACGGACAGGCTGACCCCATCCGAACGGATAAATGGTATTCCTTCCTCAGCCGGGGCAAGCTCCGGGATCAATTTCGGATTTTCGGTCAGCGGATCTAGATAATATTCGCGGGCAACCTTCCAAACCCCATCGTTTCGTTGGAGGTTCAGCACATGGCGGGTGCCGATGCCGAAATGCTGGGGCTGCTCCGGCTTACCGTTATAAGCGTACGAAAGCTTCAGGGACTGAACCAACGACACTCGGGCATGATTTCCCGAAATCTTCACCCGGACCAAGCGTATACGGCTCTCGGCATCGGTTAATGACAGAAACCGCTTGTTGGCCCATGTCTGAATATATACCTTCCTGAGCTTCTCTTGCCGGAACGCGCCACGTGCGGCAGCCTCTGAAGTGAGATAATACTCTTCCAGGTTGTCATCAGTTGAATGCACAAGCATATGAGCCCGTTGGTCAAATAATTTGGTTATCCATTGTTCAAGCTGTTGACGTTCTATACTTTGTTCCTCGGCCAATACGGTCAGTGGGAGGAAAATAACGATAACAACTGCAATGATTAATGGACCTAGCCGTTTCGGATTCAAGGTAACTCTCCTTAGATGTAATGGTTATTTTTGAATTACCCATAGAATATCCTTAAACCTCAGAGAATATCCGGCAGAGAAACTCATTAACAGCTTCTTTAGGGTGAAATATGACCGGCATGCAAGGAAATTACTGTCGGAATAGTAAACTGCCGATTGGTAATAATGACAAAGAATGAATAAACATCAGGAGGATAAACTATCATGCCATTAATTCCATACGAGCCGTTTAAACATCTGGACAATATGCGGCGGGAGCTGGATCGCTTCTTTACCCATGATTTGGGATTCAAGGGTGCCGGCCATCTTAATATAGACGTCTATGAAACGGAGAATGAAGTCGTGGCCACATGCGATATCCCGGGCTTGGAGAAGAAAGAAGATGTTCAAATCGATATCGATTCTAATGTTCTGACGATAAGCGGAACCATAAATCGCTCCAACGAAATTAAGGAGGAGCATCTGCACAGACAGGAGCGGTACGTCGGAAAATTCCATCGTTCGATCAGCTTGCCGCACAATGTCGCTTCCGAAGGAATTACCGCGAGCTATAAGAACGGGGTTCTGGAAGTCCGTATGCCAAAGCAGCAGGCAGACAGCAAAAAAAGAATCGATGTTCAATTCCATTAGATAAAAAGGAAAAAGAGGGAGGGTTCCCTCTTTTTTTAATGCCTTAATGCCGCTTCTTCATTTTCCTGTACTCCGTCGGAATGATTCCTTTCTTCTCGCGAAACATCCGGTAGAAAGTTTTGTAGGAACCGTAGCCAACCTCGTGAGCGATTTCCATTACGCTTAGATCCGTTGAGACGAGCAGCCCGCTGGCATGTCTGATTCGCAGATCATGCAGAAAATGGACGAAGGTTTGGCCGGTAGCTTGCTTAATCACTTCGCTGATGCGAGACAGACTCATAGAGAACATCTGGGCAAGATCGGACAGCTGCAGCTCTTCTTGATAATGATTATGGATAAAATGAATGATCGGCCAAACCGAGCTTCTGGTCCCTGCACTTGCTGCGGGCAGCGGAGTAGGAGCTTCCCGGTCCTGCCTGTAGCGGTCGAACCGAATGAGAATTTCCCAGAGCTTCGCCTTCAGCATCGTTGCACGCCAACGCTTCTCCTGCCCATATTCCTGATACATCTCACGGACCAGATTATGCATCAGCTTCATATCTTCATCCCGAAACTGCGCGAACGAAGGCATTTGATCCAGATCGTTGACCAATCCGCCCAGGCTGCCGCTATTTCCCGTGTCCATCAATAAATCCAGGCTGAAAGCGCAGTTATACAGCTTCAGCACAGAACCCGGTTCGGTAAAGATCTCATGTACCTGATAGGGAAGAATGAAGGTAAATGTCCCGGGGACCATCGGATGGGTGACGCCGTTAATCTTTTCTTCACCGCAGCCCTCCACAACATAGGAGAATTCAAGGTAATCGTGGCGATGGGCGGGATACCCGTTCGCGAGCTGATTCAGACTTAAGTGGAGCGGGAAGTTCGTATGCATATTAGGGTAGTTTTTTAAATATTTTGGAAAATGAGTCAAGCCAAGCTCCCTCCGAAAAAATGAGACATCTCCCGAAACCTTCGGTATGCAAACTATTCTTTCTTATTTTATCATATCTGTGGATAGAAGAAATGAGGATGGTTTGGAGGAATGAGAATGTCTGCATCGGACAAAATCAAGCTGGGCATCATTGGCGCCGGAAACATCGGGAATGTCCATTTGAAGGAATTTTCCGACTTGAAGGATTGGTGTGAAATTACGACCGTTACGGATGTTTACGCGCCGCTGGCGGTATCCCGGGCCAAGGAGTACGGGATTGCCAATGTGACCGGCACAGCGCAGGAGCTTATCCACAGCCCCGAGGTCGATGCGGTGGTCGTCGCCGTGCCGAATCAGTTCCATGAGTCGTTAGCGGTGGAAGCATTGTCGGCCGGAAAGCATGTTCTGCTGGAGAAGCCGATGGGCATGAACGCCGAAGCGGCGAAGAACATCTATAAGGCAAGCCGGCAGACGGACCGCCGGTTAATGGTTGCGCATCAGATGCGATGGGAATCGATTCCGATGCAAATCAAGGAACAGGTGAATCGCGGGGAATTGGGCCGCATCTATACTGCGAAGACCGGTTTGTACCGGCGCAAGGGCATTCCCGGCTGGGGAACCTGGTTTACCCGTATGGATCAATCCGGCGGCGGACCGTTAATCGATATCGGCGTCCACATGCTGGATCTGGCCTTGCATTTGATGGGCAATCCCAAGCCGGTCTCGGTGTATGGTTCAACCTATGCGGAATTCGGCCCAAGGAAGAAGGGAATCGGGACCTGGGGCAAGCCCGATTGGGAAGGAATATACGATGTTGAAGATTTCGCGACGGCGCTCATCAAGATGGAGGACGGCAGCTCGTTGACGCTTGAGGTAAGCTGGGCGGTGCATATGGATACGGACAGCTCGCCGTTCCTTCATCTTATGGGAACCGACGGCGGTGCAAGCTATCGGGGAGGCTCCGGCAAGCTGTTGACGGAGAAATTCGACCGCACGTCAGAAGTGGAGCTGAAGAAGCCGGAAGAAGACGAGGGCCCTCGCAGAAGGCTCAGCCGACACTTCCTGGAGTGCATCCGGGAAGGGAAGGAGCCGCTCACTTCCGCTCTTAGCGGCTATACGAACAACCTGGTGCTGGACGCCATTTACGAATCTTCCCGCACCGGCAGCGAAGTTAAGTTAAACTGGGATCTGTAGAGAAGAGGAGGTCATCGTTCGATGAAATTTGGACTGACTCGGGCAGGGATTGGCAGCATTGGAAGCGATGAACAATGGTTGCAGGCAGCCGCTGAATTCGGTTTTCAAGTCATTGACGGTGATCCTGTTGGGCTGGTTCAGCGGCATGGCGTACAAGGTGCCGCCGAGCTATTGGCCAGGCATCAGGTGACTTTGGGCTCCTTCGGCCTGCCGGTAGACTGGAGAACGACCGATCAGGCGTTCCGTGAAGGCCTGCCTAAGCTGCTTGAAGCCGCCGAGGCGGCTGCGGCACTCGGGTGCAAGAGCTGCTGCACTTATATTTTGCCCTCGACCGATGATGCTCCGGCTCCTTTCATGGCGCGGGCGGTCAAACGGCTTCGCCTATGTGCCCAATGGCTTGGGGCATACGGCATCAAGCTTGGGCTCGAATATGTCGGTCCGCATCACTTAAGATCGCAGTGGAAGCACCCGTTCATATGGACTCAGGCGGATACGCTGGCCTTGATTGAAGCCATTGGAGAACCGAACGTCGGCTTGCTGGTGGATTCGTTCCACTGGTATACCACGGAACTTACTTATAACGATATAGCGAATCTTCCGGCGCACCTGATTGTTCATGTGCATATCAATGACGCCCCGCCTGTCCCGGTGGATCAAGTGCGGGATAATGAACGCTTGTACCCCGGCGAAGGCGTTATTGATTTGGCGGCATTTTTGCAGGCACTGCATAAGTCAGGATATCAAGGTGCGGTTACGCAAGAAGTGCTGACCAAGGAGCCTCCGCAGGAGGATGCCCGGGAGCTGATGGAACGGTCGAGAAAAGCGCTGGATCGGGTGCTGGCCGCAGCCGGGTTGGATCTGCTGAAGAGCCGGTTGTAGATCGAATACGTATTTAGCGTTATGGGGGGCCGCTGGACTGACGTTTAGGGAGATTACATAAAGGTGCAGTTTTTGAGATTTATACGACCGGTTCTTCTACCAGAAAGCCGGTCTTTTTTGTCGAATCCGCCAAAATTTGGCAGAAAGGGACCTTGCATATCGTTACAATTGCATAGATACGGTCACAAACTATGTGGTCTATCATATAGAACATGATCGTTTACACCGGCTTAGTGTCCGTGGAGTTCGTTGCCTTCTTAGCAACAAAAATGAATGCGCTTACTTGCGGAGGTGGCTCCATATTCGATCCTTTCAGCCAACCTTACTTGGATAGGATGGCCATTAAGCATTAGGCCCCCGGATTAGACAGCAGACATGGGAGCCAGACGGAACACGAACGCTCCCGGTCTCTCGGAATGGTATCGGACGTTTGTTATTCGAAGAAAGCGGCAGAGAGAAACCCCTTATGGAAAGAGAGAGCAAGAGCGAGGAACGACTAATAATTTATACCAACAAACCCGATAAATGGCTTAGGAAGATCAGCTTCATTAAGTGTATAAGGAAGAGGTCTAGGCAATGGTTTTACTATATTAATGTAGAGAAAGGGGTTGTTATTAATGAACAAAGCAACGGAGCAATTTGCAGTGATTGGCTGCCAGCATGCGCATATTGAAATCTTTATTCGGGAAATGCTGGAGCTGGGCTACGCCTGTGCAGGGATCTTCGATGAAGATGAAGAGGGGTTGGCCCGCACCCTGTCCGACAAATTCGGGATTCCGCTCGCGGAGAACATGAAGAGCTTATTAGGGGATTCCGTTAAAATCGTAGGCTGCGCTGCGGTCAACGAGGACAAGATCCGCATTATTGAAATATGCGAAAATCGCGGCAAGCATGTTATGGTGGATAAGCCGGCAGTGACCGGCGAGGATGGCTTGTTCCGGCTGAAAGCCGTTCTGGAACGAGGGAGGATTCAGGTCGGCATGCTGCTCACCGAACGGTTTCATCCCGCTATTTATACTTTGAAGAAACATATTGATGACGGTATCCTGGGAGAAATCGTCACCATAGGGATGCGGAAGCCCCATCGTCTCAATGCGGACAAAAGACCGGCCTGGTTTTTTTCTAAAGAACAGTCGGGAGGAATTCTGATTGACCTTCTGGTTCATGATTTTGATCTGCTTCGCTGGTTTACAGGCAAGGAGATCGACCGGATTGACGGGTATGTCAGCAAAACCATTTTATCCGAGTATCCTACGTTCTATAATGCCGTAAATGTGCATGTAGTTTTGGATGATGGTATTGTAGCTCAGTTGTATGCGGATTGGCATACGCCGAACCAGAGCTGGACGTGGGGGGATGGGCGGATTTTCGTGACGGGAACGGAAGGAATGGTGGAGCTCCGACTGCAAGGGGATCCCTTCGTTCACGAGGATGCCGTCATGATTCAACTAACCAATCAAGAGTCAGCGGTAATGGTTCCGCTCCTGTCCCCACCGTACACGATTACGGAGGATTTTGTCCGCAGAATTCAAGGTCATGAGGCAATTCTGAACCATGAGGATATCTTGAAAACGACGGAGGCCACCATCAAGGGAGACGGTCTGGTCGTTATGCTTAACACACAGAATAGGAAAGTATAGTAGACATAGAACGGGTTCCTGTTACAACAAAACCTCTGCAACCCCCCTCCCAGGATAGGGCAGGGGGTTTTTACATGTACATGTATAAGGACGGTTCCGAAAAAAGCGCCCTGCAGCCGCTTGGAATTTTCGATCGGTTACATGCTTAGAGCCTTCTTGACATTCTTCACATCATTGGCCAAGAGCTCCTTCAAATGATAAGAGGGATACATCCCCCGCTCGTACATAAAGTTGAAAATCTTCGCATGTAGTTCAATTGCGCTGTTAAGATGCTTGCGAAACGTATTTCGCAGCTGAGGGGTAGCGGTTTCCGTAATTGCGATTGCGTAATTTCGCACCGAAGTTTTGGCGAAACCGAGCAAGTGAGCGGCGTAGAAAGGGGTCATATCCTCACGGCTGCTGCTGATTCTCGAACTGACCGGAGCCTGCGGGTAATATTGTAGAAGCTCTTTAAGATTACGCTCCAGTGCATGAATCGCTTCGGCATAAAGTGAATGAAGCTGGCGATCCTTGATGTCCGGCAGATGCATTTTGAATGCCGTCAAATGGTTGGCCTGGAAAGCGGCCAGTTCATGCATTTCCAAGGTTTCGTGCCATGCCAGATGCTTCTGGTCCGGCTGCCTGCATGTAGATTCCAACGTTGTTCCCTCAATTAAAGTGATGCAATACTGTATGCCCACAAACGGCTAAATGAACGTTGTCTTATTCATTTCACCGGGATTACTTACTTTCCCGCCGACAAGAATAAAAAAAGTTTCCTGAGGACACTCTATTTTCCAAAGGGGGGTTATATCAGGTGCCTGACAACCGGCAAGCCGAACGAATGCAGGATGAACGACAGAGCGATTCCGGCAAGAAGCAACCGGGGAAATCTCCCGAGGGAAAGCGGCGCATCCATTCGGAGAAAGTCCGCTATGCGAACGCAGACCGTATCTATGATTGATTATAGAGATGACAGGAGGTAATTTTCTTATGCAATTGGCCGCACATGAGGCGCAGGATTTGCATGAATTGGCGATGAGCTGCGTTAATTCGATCACGAACATGGCTTGCTTCCTGAACCAGGTTCAAGATGCGGAGCTTAAAGGTATCCTACAGCAGCATTTTCCGGTACACATTCAGGACTATAATATGAAGGTGGAATACCTAAGCAATGCGGAAGGAGCGAAATCCAAGCTCCAGCTTCCCGATTTGCTCCCTGTCCTGCAGTCCTTTACCCAGTCACCCGCAGCTCCTGTGCCGGTGACACCGAGAACCTCGGTGCAGCAATTCAATGACCGGGAAATAGCAACCGCCTATTTGCTCACCTTGAAGCGCTCAGGAAGAGAATATGCCTGGGCCGCCATGGAAATGAGCAACCCGCAGATTCGCAGCTTCCTGGAGGATGCTTTCCGTATGTGTTCCCGTCATGCGTATGATGTCTGGCAGTGGATGGTGAAGAAGGGCTTCTATCCGCTGGAGCCTGCTGCTCCAACGACTCTGACCACTTTAGGCGGCTTGTACAAGCCGGTCCAGGAACCGGTCGCTGTCCCATAAACGGCCGAGCCCTCTTAATTGCTAAGAGGGCTTTGCACACTGAACATTACGAAGGAGGATTTCCATGGCGAGTCTTATAATGAAGATCATTGCTTGCCCCATAGGCGTCCTGATTGCCGCATGGCTGTTTCCCAACGTGGATTACGGCGCTTACTATCAAGCGATCATTGTCGGATTGATTCTGGCTGTGGTCGGAGTGCTGATGGAGTATTTGCTTTTAAAAAGAGGAACGTTATGGACCAGCACCTTGATGGATTTTATCGCATCCGTGATCATTGTGTATTTCGTATCCAACATGTTCGCGGGGGCGTCGGTTACGTTCTGGGGAGCCGTGCTAACCGGATTGCTGCTGGCCGTCATCGAATACTTCACGCATCTATGGCTGATTCGAAGCGGGAGAACCCAGAAGTCTCCTGCCTGATGTAGCGGCACCGGTTTAGTCGCTGTTTGTTAGACGGACCCTGGCTACTCAGGAATAAGAAGAGCTCATCCAAGCAGGTAAGGTCTTAGAGACCTTGCCTGCTTTTTTTCTGTTTCCGGATCGGTTGTGCCGTTCAAGACGTCGGGGTCAGAATCTGCATCATTGAAACATTGGCTAAATACAAAATATTGACAGTAAAATGAGGCTTTTAATGCCATGGAGCGAGGCTTGTTGATCTGATAGTGTGATACGATTATCCGCAATATCTATAAAAGGCGAAAGGTAAGGCCATCCTTTACGGGGTGGCCTTACCTTTTTGGGTGGTAGAGCTATTCTCAAGCCGGCGGCAGGGAGTGGGGGGCCTTAATGGACCAGTTTCATAATTAGTAAGCTAGCGCCTCATTCATCTGTTCAAGCAGTGAAACGGCTTGCTCCTCCAGCCCCTTTACAGATTCCAATACCATAACGGCACGTTCGCGGTTCTCTACCGAGTTTGGACCGCCCCCTGAAGGAAAGGGGAATAGCAGAGTAAGTTCTCGCAGTTGTTCCGCCGCTTGTCGATACAGATGTGCAGCCTCGGCACTGAGAGCACGGATGCGTTCGTCCGCTTCGTCGCTTCCCTGCCACTCTGCGTTAATTTCACTCAGGAATTCAGCAGCGAGTCGGCGGGCATCCTGAACAACTGCTATATTGTAGGCATTTCCGTTCGGCTCAATCTTGCCGCCGCGGAAAGCATTAATCCATACATCATAGGCGCGCAACCCCCGTTCTCCACGATCGGTCGGAGCCTCTTTCCCATGGTAATGATCGAGAATCATCGATAACGCATCCCGAAGCATGGAACGTTGGTCTTTCTCTGTCCGTTCCTCCAGAGACAGTATGAACAAATCCTCCAGCGTCCCCCGTCCGAGATGATCGTACGGAAGATTGTCATCCTGCATGCATTCCATTGCCGTCAACATCCGCTGTTCATCATCATAGCCATAGATGACCCCGAATTCCGGAATGAACAGATCCCAGGACAGAACCGGAATGCCTCTGTCGATGGAACGGTGAATCAGGTCCAGGGCGGCCGGGAGCTCTTCTTGAAGGGGCCTCTTCTCTTTGGCGGCTGCCGTAAGCAATGCAGAATCCATCAGGTTGGTATTATCTCCGGGTGCATCGCGCTTGTCTTGAGTTTCCACGATACGGCAGCTCCATCCAATGTTTTGCAAGCCCCGAGACAGAATATCCCGGAACGGGTACATCGTCGGTCCGGCAATATGGACATCGTCATGACAAATGGTAATACGAAAAGCTTGCCCGGTAAGGCCCATCACCATCGGCAACGACAGCTTCTGATCGGTATAGCTTAACATGCGGTGGAAGGCCCAGCCTGCCGTCGTCCATGTACCAGGTACATGAAATGTCGATGTTTTCGATAATATTTTAGTTTTCAAAGCGCCCAAATCCTTTCGCTCTATCATATATTGGTCGACTTCTATACGGATTCGTTCTCGGGCCACTTTCTTCCGCGAACGGGACAGAATTTTATAGACGTTGGTGGATGATAAGCTGAACAATTTTGTGATTTCCTGCGGCGATAAATGATCGAAAAAATGAGACTCAAAAATTTGCCTCTCCCGCTTGGTTAAACAACTGAGCAGGCCAGTGATCATTTCATGCAGTTGTCGGCGCATTAAGTGTTCTTCTGGATTATCGTTAGTGCTTGCATTTTCAGCCAGCGAACGCGAAACGCGATGAAGAATATCATCCAAATTCGACCAAACTACGCTAGTAGAGTCCTCATTTTCCCCGTTACGTTGCAGCGCCGAGAAAGACCTCTCCCGCACAACCGGGTTGCTTCTCAATCGGGAATACGCTTGATTGCGGACGATCCTGTGAAGCCATGGCAGAAACCGCGCAACATCGACCAACGTCCCCAAATGCAAAAATGCACGAATCAGAGCATCCTGTACGATATCTTCTGCCAGGAAAGGCTCTCGAGTTAATGTTTGCGCGTACCCGAACATTTGCCGCCGATGTCGCCGGATCAACTCTCCGAACGCCTCTCGGTCGCCAGTCTGCGCTCGCTGCACCAGAACGCCGTCTTCAAGCTTATCCAGATCATGCTCCGTCTCTTCATTTGCTGACTCTGCGCTTTTAGTCCAAATCACGTTGTTCCCGATAAATAACACCCCGCTATATCGACCTAATATAATGACTCGAAAGAAAAGAGATTTCTGACAAAATGAATAATTAATTTTCCAAAATCTTTTATTTATCTTTGTATCCTATTCGCGCCCTAGCACTCGTACCCTTTTTGATGGAAGTGTGATTCGACTTTTTTTTTTCATGAAAGAGTGCTCATATTTGGTTTCTATGGATAATTAAGGAAGTCGCCTTGACAAAAAACTCGATCACAAGTAAGTTGGATGTAGCTATAACATTTGGGTGTAGCAAACTTTTGTACTGAAGTGCACCGGGAGGACCGGCCTGAAAGAGTGCTTATCCGGTATTTGAGAAGGATGGAACGTGTTGTGATTCGATCATGATCGAGGATGGTTTTCAAGAAGGAGGTGCTTCCTTGAAATGAATACCGCAGAAAGCATTGGCAAAATCAAACGGCTGCTGGCCGAGCAGGGATACAAGCTGACGCCGCAGCGTGAGGTAACGCTGCAGGTGCTGATGGACCATAAGGAAGATCATCTGAGTGCGGAAGAAGTATACATGCTTGTGAAGAACCGCTTTCCCTACATCGGCTTGGCTACCGTCTATCGTACGCTGGAGCTGCTGGTGGAATTGAAGGTGATTGTCAAGGTGATCTTCAAGGACGGCGTGGCCCATTACGATTGGCGCAGTGAAGATAACAACCATCTGAGCCATCGGTTGGTGTGCAGCAGATGCGGACATTTGCATAAAATATCCGAAGACTGGCTCCTGGAGATAGAGGAGAAATTATATCAGGAATACGGGTTTCGCGTGCTGGATCATCGTCTTGATTTTATTGGGCAGTATCTCGTCTGCCAGCGGGGCGGCCATTGCCAAAGAGAGTGCAAAGAGGTGTCGTGACCCGCTGCCGACTACCCCGCAGACAAAGCTTATCACTCCACATTCGCAGCTTGAAAATGCTAAACAACCTTGACGTCATTTGGCCGTTTACCTATTCATTCCCGACTTAATGTAGAGCCAAATCCGTTGTATGACGGCTTCGTTACTTCAGTCGAGCAGTCGCGCAAGACAACAGCACGGTTGATTCTGCCTAACTGGATTTCATGCAGCTAGTTTGCTCCTCTGGAGTGAAAGTCGGTAACTACCTTGAAAATCCGTCTATTTTACCGTCTGCAGGCATCGTTGCAAGCGGAGCGGCACGTCTAACTGTATTTTGTACAGGTAGATTCAAGCGAATGGGCGAAAATGATCAAACTAACTGGATAAACTACAGTTAAAATGGGCAACTTTGGGCGAAACGGCTGTTTTGGCGCAAACTAGCTGTAGGTTTTCCAGTTAGTTTCCATATTTCTTCCGAATATAGAAATCTAACTGTATGAAATCCATTTAGTTTTCAAGTTTCACACTATTGAAGCAATTCAACTCTATTCTACCTTGAAAATCCATCCATTTTTATCATCTGCTGGTGCCGCGGTCAGAGACATGGGGGTCTAACTGGATTTCATCCAGCTAGTTTGCTCCTTTAGAGTGAAAGTCGGTAACTAAGTGGAAAAACTGTTGGTGGAAAAAAGGCGATTTCTGCAAAAAACCTCGATTCTAAATGCAGTTTTTCCATTTACTTTAATCACTTTCCAGCAATCGCTCGAATCTACCTACATAAAATACAGCTAAATCGTCTTTTCCAATTAGACGCGCCATTCCGTTTGCTCGACTCAGTATAACATTTCTAAACCAGCTTGATGACCTTGCTCATTAGCATCGCTGCAGTGTTATGTGCGGTAAATTGGTTGACCGTTCCCGTGAAATAAAGATCCTTCTCGGGATCATGAAACGCGAAGGCTCCGGACTGGCCCCAATGGCCGATCAGCCCCTTGTGGAACCCCTTAAGGCTCAGCGGCTGTCTCGATAGCCCGACTCCATAGAAGAATAATCCCGGGCCCCATAGAAGATTCCAGCTCATCAGCTCCTTCAAATCCTCCCTTGGAAACAAACGCCCATTGAAGAACGCTCTCAGAAATGTCATCGTATCCCGCGCAGTGGAGACAATTCCGCCATCAGGCGCTATGGACGCCATATAATGAGGAAGATGTAGGGGTCTGGCTTTATAATAGATCGGAACAGGCCGTGTATCCTTGACATCCGTGAAGACATAAGTTTTGGCCAATTTCAGTTCGTCAAAGATAAACTGCTGGAAGACCGCCCGAATGCTCTTGCCGGTGATTGTCTCGATAAGTCTTCCAAGAAGCTGGTAATTGGTATCCGAGTAATGGGCCTTTCCTTGCTGCCCGGGAATAAATTTGGGCTTGAGCTGCCTGGCCGTGTCCAGTGATTTCTCCAGAGACCATGGCAGGTCCTCGCCTCTCAATAATTTCGAGACCACATCTCCCTGGAAGTAATCGGGGATTCCCGAGGTGTTGGACATAAGCTGTTTGACTGTAATCTCTCCCGAATAATCCTTTCCCTTCCAAACGTGTATCCCCCGGATAAGCTCTGTGGGAAGATACCGGCTTATCGGGTCATCCAGCCGCAGAAGCTGATCGGCTCTTAATTTCAGAAGGACGGCGGTTATAAACAACTTGGTGACGCTGGCGATAAAATAAAGATCGTCCACCCTCAAGTTTCCTGCTCCGCTGGTTAAGGATAACGTGTCATCTCCTTTTTCCACACAGATAACGGCTCCATGGATATTTTTCTTTCTTGCGGCCCGGGCTGTAAGCTCATCTAAGAGCGATGGGGTCAACTCCAGCTTCATCTGCAAAACTCCTCTCTTCAAGGCAATTCTTGCTGGCGCAGACGTGCCGCTGTAATGACATCCTCCGCAGCGCTGTCCAGCATTTCCATTGTTCTGTCATCGTCAAAATCCGCCGGTAGCAAGCCATTGGCCACCATGACGGACAGACCGGTCTGGAAAATCTGCATTTTCAGCAATATCCCCTTCAGCTCCTCGGTGGAGAAGCCCCCCAGATCGGTATCGGTCTTCATCAGCTCAACCACCTCACGGACAGCCACGTCATTGTATTTCATATGAGAGTTGTTTTTCATGACCAAATCCCGGTACAGCAAGCTGTACTCCTTGGCAAATTGGAGACTCGCCATCCCGATATCGCGAAAACGAAGTTCCGTCTGCCGTTCCATAATAAGCTGTCTGGAAACGTCCAAAGCTTTCTGCACGACCGCTTCGGTCAGCTCCTCGACTTCGCTGAAATTGACATAGATAGGGGCGATGGAGCTCCCCAGCCTCTGGGCTACCTTGCGTATCGTGATGCCGTCCAATCCTTCGTCCCTGGCAATTTCAAAAGCAGCATCGATAATGTCCTGTCTGGAAAATTTCTTCTTGGGCGCCATCTGCATTCTCCTTGAAATAATATATAACACTTGATCTATATCATATGATACATATTATAACCTTGGTGCCGGTGCAATTCCAGAAATTTATTCCAACAAACGATTGCTCGGCAGGGAAAAACTCTTTCTAACCTTAACCATCTATTAAATATTTAATTACACGGAGTTTACGTTCTTGCTTTATACTGAAGCTACTTTAATCCGAGGAGGGAACAGCATGCTTCAGCGTTTCATAAGAAAAACGGCTGCATTATTGATGTCATTAGTTATCTTGCTTGGTAGTTTGCCGGGGACCGCAGGCGCAGAGGCGAAAGGCAGGGCCAAGAACGTCATTCTGCTCATTCCAGACGGCATGGGAATAAGCTATATGACGGCGGCCCGGATTTTCAAGGGGGAGGAGCTTTCGTTCGAGCGATATGTGAAGGGCTTGATGAAAACCTATTCGGCCGACACGAATATTACCGATTCCGCCGCGGCAGGCACAGCGATGGCCACGGGCTACAAGACGAATAACGGCATGATCTCCGTAACACCGGAGGGTAAACAGCCGAGTTCCATATTGGACGCCGCCAGGGAGAAGGGAAAAGGAACCGGGTTGGTGGCTACTTCCCGAATAACCCATGCGACCCCGGCTGTTTTTACCGCACACGATCCGAGCCGAGGCAATGAAGTGGCTATCGCTCTGGATTATATCGGGAACGTGGATGTCATTCTCGGCGGGGGACGGGATATGTTCCTGCCGCAGAAGGATGGGGGAAATCAGCCGGAACGCGATCTGATCGCGGAAGCGAAAGATCAGGGCTACGATTACATAACGAGCCGCAGTGATTTAAACCGGGTTACAGGGGATAAAGTATTGGGACTGTTCGATATGAGCGACTTGAAGTATGATATCGACCGGGATCAGGCTAATGTTCCGAGCCTGGCGGAAATGACCGGACTGGCGGTTGATGTATTGAGCAGGAACGATCAGGGCTTCTTCCTGATGGTCGAGGGCAGCCAGATCGATTGGGCCGGCCATGCCAACGACCCCGTTGCGCTTATCCATGATGTGCTTGCTTTCGAAGAGGCGGTCAATGTGGCGCTGGAATTTGCGAAGAAGGATGGAAATACGCTCGTCGTCATTGTGGGCGACCATGAGACAGGGGGAATCAACATCGGCAATACGGCGGGCGGTTACAAGGAAAACATCGCTGTGCTGAAGAAGGCGAAAGGAAGCGCCAATGCGGTCAGGGACGCGCTGAAAAAGCAAGCTGTACAACTTCCGCTCGGAAGCGCCAAGCAGGTAGATGGCCGCTACTATATGCCTGTGAGGGAATGGGTTCGCGAATTGAAGGGGGAGCTTGTTTATGACGAGGCGGCCTCATCTGTGCAAGTATCTGTTAACGGAACCGCATTTGCGATGAATCTGCTGAATGAAACGATAGTTCAGGGGGAAGAAACGGAAGAAGGAATTTACTTCCTGGAGGAGGGCACGGCCTATATCGATGTTCAGAAGGCCGCGACAATGATCGGTCTGCAGGCCGGAATCGGCACCGTGGAAGGAGAGCCCGGGAAAACCAAAGCTTATATCGTCGATATTCGCAAAGTGATGGAGCCGATAGTCGGTTTGGAGTTGACCGAGTCCGACCTTCAATGGCTCACGAGCGTAAATTGGGAGAGCGGCAGCGCCCTGTCCAATGAAGTCGGTACAGTCATCTCCGCCCATGCGTTGATAAGCTGGGGCTCGAGGCATCATACCGGTGAAGAGGTGCCGCTATATGCTTATGGCATCGGCAGCGACGAATTCGTAGGGTTGATCGACAATACCGACCTCCCCAGAATTTTGTCCTATCTGATGGGGGTAGAGCATTTCTCCGATGAAACCGAATTTATGCAGAAGCTGGAGAATCGCAGGAATCATTAATCTTCATGTGTATTTAACGTTCTATTTAGATGGGCGATGCTGTCGGCAGCGGAGAAGATGATACCGAACTGCAAAATGCGCCGGTTGCCCGGAAACTATGCGTGCTCGAATGCTGCGAGAAGTGCTTGATTCCTGCGGGGACGAGCACTTCTTCGTTAATCGGTGGGCAAACCATTCCACGGGAGAGTGATCGTTCACATGGTGAAATCGGGATTGCAATTAATACGAAAGTGTAGTAATCTATAGCAAATACGATATCGTAGTATTAAGGAGTTAAGAGATGGAGCAGCTTTTCGAGCTATTATTTAAAGCCGGTCTGCGACCGCTAAGCATCTTTCCGGATACGAGCCATCTGGAGAGCCAATTAACGAGGTCCGATTGTGCGACTCTGGCGTTATTGAAGTATCACGGGAAGCTGACGATGTCCGAGCTGGCAGAGCACCTTGGGGCGCCTCTCAGTACAGCTACCAGTATTTCCAAACGGCTCGTCAGGAAAGGAATGGTTAGCAGGGAGAAATCGGAGTTCGACCAACGGATGATCGTTAACCGGCTTACACCGGCTGGGGAATCGATAGCGGCGGAGATGATGGAGCTGATGCAGGAGGTATATACTCGGGTTCAGTCTGCGCTGAGTCCTGAAGAGCTTCAGCGGTTTATCGGCCTGGCTCTCAAGGTCGCCAAATCTCTGCAGGAGGGACCGCAATCCGCTGGAGCATCGCGGGCTTCAGAGATTAGGACAATAGAGATAGAATAACCGATAATTTTTTTTACTCTATTACTACGATATCGTACTATTAGGAGGGAAGACGATGAGAATCATTATTTACACGGGCAAGGGCGGCGTCGGCAAAACCAGCATCGCGGCGGCTACCGCATACCAATTGGCTGCTGAAGGCAAGCGGACTCTGGTGCTTAGCACCGATGCCGCTCACAGCTTGTCCGATTCGTTAGGGAGGCCGCTCGGCAGTGAGCCTCAGCAGGTTGACGAGCGGCTGTGGGCGCAGGAAATTGACAGCCTGAAGGAGACGGAACGGCATTGGGGCAGGGTCGCAAGCTGGTTCTCCAGTTTTATGCAGTGGGCCAAGCTGGACGACATTGCTACGCAGGAGATGATGATTTTCCCGGGCTTCGAAGAATTGTTCAGCTTGCTGCGGATTAAGGAGCATGTAGAGAGCGGGCAATATGACGCGATCATTGTCGACTGTGCGCCGACGGGGGAGACTTTGCGCCTCTTGAGCTATCCCAATCTGCTGCGCTGGTGGGTTCAGAATATTTTCCCTTACGAACGTAAACTGTTGAAGGTGGCCCGGCCGATCGTCAAGGTGGCGAAGGGGCTGGAGCTGCCGAATGATGAAACGATGGACAGCATGGCCCATCTAGTTCTGGAGCTGGAGCAGCTTCAGAAGGTCATTTTGGATTCTCAGATCACCTCGGTGCGTATTGTGCTTAATCCGGAGAAAATGGTCATTTCGGAAGCGAGAAGGGCGTTTACTCATTTGAATCTGTATGGTTTTCATACGGATGCCGTCATTATTAACAAGATCCTTCCGCCGGAGGCAGCCGAGGGTTACTTGGCCGAATGGCAGAAAATTCATCTCCAATACGAGAGGGAAATTGAAGATTGCTTCCGTCCGCTGCCGATTCTAAAGGTTCCGTTGATGAATCAGGAAGTGGTAGGCAAACGGATGCTCAGTCAGGTGGCCGCGGTTGCCTTCCCCGAGGGACAGAGCGGAAGCATGCTGTATCACGGCAAGACGGAGGAAATATACAAGACGGAGGACGGTTATGTCATGAACGTTACCCTGCCGTTCGCCGAGAAGGATCAAGTCAAGCTCAATCAGAAGGGAGATGAGCTGACGCTGCAGGTGGGCAGTTACAAGCGCATAGTCACATTGCCCAGATTGCTTCTTAGCCGTCAGGTCCGATCGGCCAAATTGGCAAACGGTCAATTGACGATTCATTTCAATGATCCGGAAGGAGATGGAGGACAATGAAGGAACGCCTGGAACAGACCGATTGGGCGAAGGCAGCAGTTCATGCCATGGAGATTCACCGCATATTGACGGAGAAGCTAGTGCCGGAAGCGGCCCGGGCGCATTTCAGACGCGCAGAGCAAGAAGCGCTGCTGGGAGTGCACTCCTGGCTCGACAGCAAGATCGAACAAATCGGTCGGGAGGATGAGCGGCGGGCTTCGCCACGGGAAACACCGCTGAAGTCCATCCCTATCGAAGATGAGTAGCGGGGTTGGCCTGTTCCCTAGAAAGAAGGCGGGTTATCCTGGTGTCAGGAAGGCCCGCCCGCTTGCCGGACAATTCTCACATACTCCCGAGGCTTGAACGGGGGAACTCGCTCAGCTTCCAAGCCGGTAATTTGCGAATCGTGCGAGAAAATTTGATATCTTGCACCGGTATAGGGCAGGGGGGAGTCCGGGGAATGCCGGCTTTCGACAGATTGATTCAATATTCCTCCGCCCAGCAGTATGACAATAAATAAGAAAGCGCAAATTCTTATTTTGGCAGCCAGCATGAGAACCACTCCTTTACTAAAAGTGATCCCCACCTTACGACATTTTATACGGCTTCTGGTATGACTTGGAGGAATGTCTATGGATATGCGGATATTTTGCCTAAGAATATTTTGACAAGAAACGGAATAGAAGCTATACTTAAATGCGTGAATAATAATTTCAAATGCAATGCCTAGGAGGAGTCTGCACAAGCAGGCTCCTTTTTGCCGTTTTTGCGTCCCATCCTTGCAAAATAGCACTTACTTTGGACAAAAATAGGCAATACTGAGAAAAAGAAACAAATTGAATGGTTAAGGAGGAACTGGATTGTCTATGCTGCATGCTGCTATCATGATTCCATTCATTATCGCTATCCTGGTGCCCCTGCTTTATAGGCGGCTGCACCGCATTCATACGG
Organism: Paenibacillus residui; assembly: GCF_042677205.1. Taxonomy (NCBI): domain Bacteria; kingdom Bacillati; phylum Bacillota; class Bacilli; order Caryophanales; family Paenibacillaceae; genus Paenibacillus; species Paenibacillus residui. Next base: position 184,111 of record NZ_JBHTIU010000028.1, on the reverse strand, counting down.
GATGGTTTATCCTGCCGGCACCGGTCGCCCTGTTTGCGTTCTTCCTGGGGCAGCTTCCTTCGGTCAAAGAAGGGGAGACCGTCACTTCCACCGTTTCATGGATTCCTTCGCTAGGAATCGACATTACGGTTTATCTGGATGGGCTCGGGTTATTATTCGCACTCCTGATTACGGGAATAGGCTCGCTGGTCGTTCTCTATTCTATCTACTATATGAACAAGAGCAAAGAAGCGATCCATCACTTCTATGTCTACTTGTTCATGTTCATGGGAGCTATGCTAGGGGTTGTGCTGTCCGACAACCTGATGGTTCTGTACGGTTTCTGGGAGCTGACGAGCATCTCCTCCTTCCTGCTGATCGCCTTCTGGCACCATAGGGAGAGGTCAAGATACGGTGCACAGAAATCGATGCTGATCACCATCTTCGGCGGATTGGCGATGTTCGCCGGATTCCTTCTGATCTATGTCATGACCGGAACGTTCAGCATCAGGGAAATTATCGGACAAGCGGAAATGATGGCGGGGCATTCGCTGTTTGTCCCTGCTTTGCTGCTAATTTTGCTGGGTGCTTTCACGAAATCGGCCCAGTTTCCGTTCCATATCTGGCTGCCGGACGCGATGGAAGCTCCGACTCCGGTTAGCGCCTATTTGCACTCGGCCACGATGGTCAAAGCAGGACTGTATTTGGTGGCCAGATTCAGTCCCATCTTTGCCGGGCAGCCGGAATGGTTCTGGCTCGTATCCGGATTCGGGCTGCTCACATTAATTTACGGCTCCTTCCGGGCCTTCCGGCAGACGGACCTCAAGGCGATGCTGGCCTTCTCGACGATCAGCCAGCTCGGTCTGATCATGAGCTTGCTCGGCCTTGGCTCCGCCTCCGCCTTCTATGCGGGTACCGGCGAATCGTTGTTCTACACCATAGCGACGACAGCGGCCATTTTTCATCTGATCAATCACGCTGTCTTCAAAGGGGCCCTGTTTATGGTGGTCGGAATTGTCGATCACGAGACGGGGACGCGGGACATTCGCAAGCTGGGCGGACTGATGTCGCTGATGCCGGTTACTTTCTCCGTCGCGCTGATCGGAACGTTCTCCATGGCGGGCTTGCCGCCGTTTAACGGATTTTTGAGCAAGGAAATGTTCTTTACGGCGGTGCTGAATATTCTGCAGATGGATATTCTGAATATGCAGACCTGGGGTGCTCTATTTCCGGTCGTCGCTTGGGTGGCGAGCGTCTTTACGTTCGTGTACAGCATGCTGCTGCTGTTCAGGACCTTCACCGGCCCGCTGCAATCCGACAAGCTGGAGAGGAAGCCGCATGAAGCTCCGGCGGGAATGCTGATTCCCCCGGTAATCCTGGCATCGCTGGCCGTAGTGTTCGGCTTGTTCCCTAATCTGTTGTCTTATACGCTGATTGAGCCGGCTATGGCCTCCATTCTGCCGAACTTGCTCTCGCCGGGGGACAAGTTTCTCGTTTCGATCGATTTCTGGCACGGCTGGACGGCGGAAATCTTCATGACTCTTGGCGTAGTCGGCGTCGGAACGCTCCTGTACCTGTGGCTGGGCAAGCCCGGCAAGCTTCACCGTGTCCGGTCCAGCCGCTTATCGCTTAACGGCGCCTACGATTTCGGGCTTCGCTCGCTCGAGCAGGGCTCCAATCGCCTGACCGGCGCTTATATGTCCGGCTCCATTCGGCATTATTTGCTCTACATCTTCGCCTTCTTCATCGTCATTCTGGCGATAACGATGATTCGTACGCCGGGCATAAGCCTGACCTCGGCTAACTATGCGCCGGTGGCGCCGTTCGAGACGGTCGTGGCTATTGTTATCATTTTGGCGACGATTGCCGTTCCGTTCGCGCGTTCCCGTCTGATGGCGATTATTTTCACTGGCGCGATCGGCTATATGGTCACCTTGTTTTTCGTGCTGTTCCGGGCTCCGGACTTGGCTCTGACCCAGATGATCGTCGAAACCGTATCGGTCACTTTATTCCTGCTGTGCTTCTATCATCTGCCCAAGCTTAGGAAAGAGAAGACAGCGCTGCGGTTCAAAATGTCCAATTTCATCATTGCGGCCGGAGTCGGCGTTATCGTAACGCTGATTGCACTGGGGGCCTTGAGCGGCAAATCGTTCGAGTCCATTGCGGACTATTACCTCAAGCACAGCTATGACCTCGCAGGCGGCAAAAACGTCGTAAACGTCATCCTCGTAGACTTCAGAGGATTCGATACCATGCTGGAAATTGTCGTCCTCGGCATTGCTGCGCTCGGCATCTTTGCCATGATCAAGCTGCGGATGGAGGCCGGCGCTGCAAGCCTCAAGCCGCGCATCGCGAAGGAGTCCGCGGAGACGGGGCTTCATTATGCGAAAAGCAACGATGTCATTCTGAAGACCGTGTCCAAAGTAGTTATCTACATTATTTTGACGTTCGCGGTTTACTTGTTCTTCGCGGGTCATAACGATCCGGGGGGCGGTTTTATCGGGGCGCTGGCGACTTCGGCCGCGCTCGTCCTGCTATCGATTGCTTTCGGTGTGAAACGGTTCGAGACGGTCTTTCCGATCGACTTCAAAAAGGTGGTAGCGATAGGGCTTATGACGGCGCTGCTGACTGGGATCGGTTCCTTGATTTTGGGCGTTCCCTTCCTGAGTCATGCATTCGGGCACTTTAATCTGCCGATTCTGGGAGATACGGAGCTGGCAACAGCAGTTTTGTTTGATTTGGGCGTCTATTTGGCCGTCGTTGGCGTTGCCATGACCATCATCTTCACGATTGGGAGGGACAATTAGGCATGGAACTGATTATATCGTTGGCTGTCGGCATTCTGTTCGCCGTCGGTGTATACCTGATATTGACCCGAAGCCTGCTTCGCATCATTCTGGGGACGTCTCTGCTGACCCATGCCGTCCATCTGCTGCTGCTGACGATGGCCGGGTTAAAAACAGGGGCTGCTCCGCTGCTTGGCAAAGGCGCGGAACATTTTGTCGATCCGCTGCCGCAGGCACTCATTTTGACATCGATCGTCATTAATTTCGGGGTGACTTCCTTCTTTTTTGTATTGGCTTACCGTTCCTACAAGACGTTGGGAACCGATGATATGGAAGAGTTGAGGGGGACAGAGGATGAATAACTTCTTGGTATACCCGCTGCTTATTCCGCTGTTTACCGCAGTCCTTCTTATCTTCTTCAAAGAAAGGATAGCTGTGCAGAGAGGGATCAGCGCAATCAGCGCATTGCTCAATCTGGCCGTGGCCTGCTTCCTGGTGTATCAGGTGAGCTCGGACGGCATTCAAACTTTGCATATGGGAGGTTGGATTCCGCCCTACGGCATTGTTTTCACCGCGGATATGTTCGCCGCTCTGCTGGTGCTGATTACCGCCGTCGTTGCGGCCGGCTGTCTGTTCTATGCCTTTGGCAGCATTGGCGAGGAGAGGGAACGAAATTATTTCTATCCGTTCTTTTATTTTCTGCTGGCCGGGGTGACCGGCTCTTTCCTGACGGGGGACTTATTTAACCTGTTCGTGTGCTTCGAAGTGATGCTGATCGCTTCCTATGCGTTGATCGTCCTTGGTGGAACGAAGCGTCAGCTAAGAGAAACGCTGAAATATATACTGATCAATATCATATCCTCCACTTTATTCGTCGCTTCGGTCGCTTACCTGTATGCGGCTGTCGGGACTTTAAACATGGCACATCTGTCTGTCCGCGTGGCGGAGGCGGGGCAGGGGGGCATCCTGACGGTGATTGCTATCCTGTTTCTGATCGTTTTTTCCCTGAAGGCGGGCTTGTTCCTGTTCTTCTGGCTGCCCGGCTCCTACAGCGCACCGCCGGCCGCCGTGACGGCTTTGTTCGGGGCTTTATTGACAAAAGTGGGATTATACGCGATTATTCGTACCTTTACTCTCATTTTCTATCACGAGCCGGACGCGACCCATACGTGGATCAGTTGGATGGCTGCCGCGACGATGATCCTGGGCGGGCTTGGGGCGGTTGCCTACAACGATATCCGTCGCATTCTGAACTATAACGTAGTCGTCAGTGTCGGATTCATTGCTTTCGGACTGGCCGCAGCCACACGGGATTCTCTCGACGGGGTCGTTTTCTATCTGATGCATGACATGATAGCCAAAGCTCTGATGTACTTCCTCGGAGGCATGGTCATTGCGGCTGCCGGCACCCACCGTTTACAGGAGATGGGAGGGATGATCAAGCGGCATCCGTGGATGGGATGGATGTTTTTTGTCATGGCGCTGTCTCTCGTCGGAGTTCCTCCGCTGAGCGGATTTATCGGTAAGGTGTTGATCGTCCGCGGCGGTCTGGATGCGCAGATGTACTTGCTCGCCTCTCTCGGTTTGGCATCGAGCCTGATCGTACTTTATTCCATGATGAAAGTATTCATGCAGGCCTTCTGGGGAGAAGAGAAGCTTAACCCCGAGCGTCCATCCGTGAACCTGAGAGGGATGGCGGGAGCGGCAACGGGAATGTTTATTCTCATGATTCTGCTCGGGCTTGGCTCCGAATGGGTCTACTCGTTCGTTTCTCAGGCAGGCAACGGATTGTTCAGGCCGGAACTGTATATTGAAGCTGTGCTAAAAGGAGTAGGATGAGATGGCAATCCAAATACTGCTGAATCTTTGCGTCGCGCTGATCTGGATGTTTTTGAACGATGACTGGTCCGCAGCCGGTTTGATCGTCGGTTACTTGATCGGGCTGCTGTTTATCGCGGTTTCCAAGAGCTTCTGGCCGCAACCTTTTTATTTGCAAAGAGTATGGGCGGTGGTGAAGCTGCTGATTCTGTTCCTGAAGGAATTGTTCCTATCCAGCTTCTCGGTCATCCGCCAGATTCTCCGGCCTAAGCTGGACATTCGTCCGGGAATTTTCGCCTTCTCGACGGAGTTGAAATCGGAGTGGGAGATCACACTGCTCTCCTGCCTGATTTGTCTCACACCGGGAACGCTCACCCTGGAGGTTTCCCGCGACGAACGGACCTTATATATCCATGCCATGGATATCGAGGATGCGGAATTGCTTTCGGAGCAAATCCGAGGGACGTTTGAAAAGGCGATAATGGAGGTGACCCGAACATGATTTCCAACATACTGCTTATATCATTATTCATCATTTCGCTGGCTACTCTGGGCTGTATGTATCGTCTGCTTAAAGGCCCTTCCATGGCGGATCGGATAGCGGCTTTGGATTCGATAGGCATTAATTTGCTGGCCATGGTGGCGGTTCTGTGCATGCTGCAGAAAACCCAGGCCTATCTGGAAACCATTCTGTTGATCGGGATCCTCAGCTTTATTGGAACGACGGCATTCGCCAGATACATTGAAAGAGGTGTTGTCATTGAACGCGGAGACGATGAGCATGATCGGTGAACTGATTATAGTCTTATTGGTTTTGTTCGGCGCTTTACTGAGTGCGTTAAGCACGTTCGGCCTCATCCGTCTTCCCGACGTCTATTTGAGATCGCATGCGGCTACCAAAAGCGCGACTTTAGGGGTGCTGTGCATTTTGACCGGGGCTTTCCTATATTTCATGTTTTACCTCGATCAGGTCAGTGCCAAGCTGCTTCTAGGAATCGTGTTCGTCTTTATAACGTCTCCGGTAGCCGGTCATCTCAATGGCCGGGCGGCCTACAGAACAGGTGTTCCGATGTGGGGGAAGAGTGTGCAGGATGATCTCAAACCGGCATTGAAACGGGAGCGGAAACAGGACTCTTCATCCTGATCTTCGTATGGAAAATGTTGTAAAAACCTTACGAGGGCAGTAAGATAGTTAAAGGAATCTCTTATAGAAAGGATGAAGGGAAATGAAATTCAGCGAGCTGGTTTACCGTCGGCCGGATTTAGAGCAGATGGAACAACGCTTCAAGGAACTGCTCGGAGAAATGAATGCTGCGAAGAGCTTCACAGAGCAAGACCGGGCGATGACGGCCATCGTCAAGCTTCGCAACGAGTTTGAGACATTGAAGGAGATCGCGGCCATCCGCCATTCCATCGATACCGACGACGCTTTCTACAAAGCGGAGCAGGATTACATGGATGAAGTCGGACCGATTATGGACGAGCATGTGACTGAATATTACCGGGCTCTGGTCCACTCGGCATTCAGGGAAGAGCTGGAGCACAAATACGGAAAACAGTTGTTCCGGATTGCGGAGCTGTCGCTTAAGACCTTCCATCCTTCGGTCATTGAAGATTTGCAGCGGGAGAACAAGCTTGCTACGGAATATGGAGTGCTCATCGCTTCCGCGAAGATTCCGTTCGAGGGGGAGGAGCGGACACTGGCGCAGTTGGCGCCGTTCGCCATGTCGACCGACCGGGATATGAGACGGCGCGCTTCCGAGGCCAAGTATCAATTTCTGGCGGAGAACGAGCGGGAGCTGGACCGGATTTTCGACGATTTGGTGCAGGTGCGTACGAAAATTGCGAAGAAGCTTGGGTTTGCCGGCTTCATTGAGCTGGGTTATGCGCGGATGCTCCGCACGGATTATAACGAAGAGATGGTAGCCGTCTTCCGTAATCAAGTGTTGGAGCATATCGTTCCGGTCGCGACGAAGCTTAAGGAGAGACAGCGCGAGCGGATCGGCGTCGAGCGGCTGCGTTATTACGATGAAGATTTCAGCTTCAAGTCGGGCAATCCTGTACCCCAGGGAGATGCGGATTGGATTCTGGAGAACGGGGCGAGGATGTATGCAGAGCTGTCGCCGGAGACCGATGAGTTCTTCACCCGGATGGTGGATAGCGGGCTGATGGATCTGCTCAGCCGCAAAGGCAAGCAGAGCGGCGGGTACTGTACCTTCCTGAACGATTACAAGATGCCGTTTATTTTTGCCAATTTTAACGGCACATCGGATGATATCGGCGTCCTGACGCATGAGGCGGGCCATGCCTTCCAGGCGTATGAGAGCCGGGATTTGGACATGCCGGAATACCGGTTTCCAACCTTTGAAGCGGCCGAAATTCATTCCATGAGCATGGAATTTATCACTTGGCCCTGGATGGAGCTGTTTTTCCGCGAGGAAACGGAAAAGTATAAATTTGCGCACCTGGAGGGGGCCTTGCTCTTCATTCCTTATGGCGTAGCCGTGGATGAATTTCAGCATTTCGTGTACGGGAATCCGGAGGCGACACCGGACGAACGCAAGCGCGCATGGCGGGACATCGAGCGCAAATACTTGCCGCATCGCGACTATTCGGGCAACGATTATTTGGAGCGCGGCGGCTTCTGGCAGAAACAGTCGCATATTTATCAAGCGCCCTTTTACTATATCGATTATACTTTGGCCCAAATTTGCGCTCTTCAGTTCTGGCAGCGGATGACTACAGACAGGGAATCGGCTTGGCAGGATTATATGAAAATATGCAAAGCGGGCGGAAGCTTGTCCTTTACGGAGATCGTGGAGTTGGCGGGGCTCGTGTCACCTTTTGAAGCCGGCTGTGTGGAGTCCGTTATCGGAGACATCGAAAATTGGCTGGACAGCTTTGACGACAAGGGGCTGTAGAAAGGGGACCGCTCGCGGCCCCGATCAGGTCCAGTGGGGGCGAAATAGAAGTAGAAGTGCACTTATTTTGCTTCAAACGGCTCAGACGAGGCGGAATAGAAGCAAAAGTGCACTTGTTTCGCTTTATAGGCCCAAACGAGGCGAAATAGAAGTAGCAATGCGCTTATTTCGCCGCGAATGGCCCCATTCGCCCCAATCGCCTCAGCGGAGGCTCAGGATTGGTAGCGTTTTTCGATTCTCTTCCCCAGGTACCAAAGAATTATAAGGCCGGCGATGACGAACACTATCCGCCAAGGATAGGCGAAGAAGCCCTGCCAGTCATGCCCTACGAAGGAGATCATAAACACCATCACGCCTTTGCCGAGCATAACGGAGGCTAAATAAATCCTTACGGGGACGGTGCTGATTCCTGCCGCCAGATTGACGAAGAAAGAGGGAGTGAACGGAAAGCAGTACATCAGAAATAACGGGGTGAAGCCCTTTCGTTCAATCCAGGAGAAGAAGCGGTCCGCCTTCGGATATTTGTTCGACACGTATCGGCTGAAGCGTCCTCCGAACCGGCGGGCTGCTATAAAGACTAGGAAAGCCCCGAGCACCGTTCCGATCCAGGAATACAGGAAGCCTAACCACAATCCATAGGCGGATGCATTGCCTGCAACGATAATAAATAGGGGCAAGAACGGCAGGAGAGCCTCCGCCGCCGGCAGGGCAATTCCGGGGAGCGGTCCGAGTGAGGAGTAGCGATACAGCATTTCCTGGATCTGATTCTTGTCCAACTGTGCAAGATATTGATAAATGGGTTCCAACCACTCCAGCATGAATCCACCTGTCCTTGAGCTTTATTGGTTTTGTTGCTTAATGATGTTACTATTTCCATTATAGTCAAAAGAACAGGCATAAGAAAACCGTCCTCTGTCGGAACCCCGGTTGGACCAGGGACGGGATGCAACCCGGACCAAGGTCGGAGGAGGGCTGAGTTTCATATGCATCAAGGCATTAAGAAAACGATTAAAGCTCTGGGGCTAATCGTCCTGTCCGCTGTGCTGCTTTTTCGCGCTTCTATGCCTGTTTCAGATTTTGTTCGTGTTGGGCGTATGGTATCGGGATACTTATATGTAGTTATGGATCGGGTTCCATTCTTCCTTCCTCTCCGGTCATTCTTCGCCTAATGAAAGCCGCCAGCAACAGAAGAAGGGGGAGTGCGATCAGAATGATGAACGAAAAGACGGAAGCGGTCGTGAAGAAATGGACCACCATTTTCTGGAAATTAGGAGTCGCCCAAATGCTGAACGCAATCAAAATAAAGCTGAACGGAAAGACGATCGGACGATAATCAGTCAGCTTCAGACATTGGGTGGTGCCCAGAACGAGAGCATAATACCACATGGAAATTTGTACAAATCCCCCAAGCATCCACAGAACCATGACAATCGATTCCACGTGCTCGAGGAAATCGGCGAGACTTATGTATCTTGAGGCTATAAATACAGGGAAATTGAACGTAGCCGTATTGTTGCCCAATAACAGCAGGCTGGTAAATCCGGTAACGATCATCGTGATCAGCATGCCCAGCACTGCGAGCATCCCCCGGCGCAGAGTCTTCGACTGGTCATGGACATACGGAAAGAGAAACGTAATAAGTAAAAATTCCATAAACCAGGCGTGCGAAATAATAGAGCCTTTGAGTGACGGAATTATACCGTTTTCCATAACCGGCAGCATATTGTCCACACGGTAATCCGGAAGCAGCATCAAGAACAAAACCAAAATGAGAAGCACAAAAACAGGGGCAACAATGGTAGAGAAGCGCCCCAGCAATTCGATGCCCCCATGCACGGCGAACGCGCTGACGAAGACGATGCACCCCATAACAACATTGATCGGAGTCCGGGTTAAGAGAGTGCCGACGATGAACTCCCCATATTCCCTTATAATCAATCCGCTGGCATGCATTATGAAGAACAGAAATATGCCTGCCAAAAGCTTGCCGAACCAGCGCCCGAAAACCTGCTCCAGCTGCTGGACAATAGTTTGGTTCGGAAACAGCCGATGCAATTTCCACGCTAAATAAACGGTCAGAAATCCGCTTGTCGATCCCCAAATGGCCGACAGCCATAAATCTTTCTCGGCGTTTTTGGCCATCATGGACGGCCCAACGACGTTGAGAGGAGTTGTATTTTGCACAATATCATCTTCGGTATCGATCTTCACCGTAATGTTCCACTTGTCCCCTTCGATATGGGGGATCAGCCTTGTCCTGTTTTTTTTGAGAAAAAAGGCAACGGATCCCTCAACCCCCTCCATGGAAATGCTGACAGTCGCTGTCTTGATTTCTTCCCTCAGCCACATCACTCCCCGGGTCGCCTTTCGGTCAATCACTCCGGTCATTGCTCCGTTTTGGAAAACAGCAGCGCCGTATAAAATCGGACCTCGTTTATTTTCATTCAGATTGTAAATTTCAATGACCGGTAGAATGGCGGCTTCCGCCGGATGAGTGAGCATCTCCTGGAAATTCTTTAGCGTGACGTTCAGACCCGTCTCCTCCTTCGCCAGTTCCTTAAGAACTTCCGAAATGTCACCTTCCAGAGAGCTCGGGAGCTTGAGAATTTCTCTGGCTTCATCTTGACTTACGAAAAGCTTGGCGCGTTCGCGCGGTCCAGGGTGCCTGAGCAGGAAATCGATGTGGTCGAGAATTCCTTCCTTCGCAACTTTGCGGCTGAATATGTAAATTTTATTATGGCCCCAGAATACCTGACGAGGCAGCACCTCCTGCAGCTTCGCCGTAGCTTCCGCTATCGTTTTCCCCTTGGCTGATACGACAATCGTCTCTTCATTTTCACTTCCCTGTGCCCCCTGCTCGCCGCCAGAGGAGATTTTGGCAACAAAGAGCAGGACCGACAGCAGAAGCTGCTTATCTTCTGTCAAATCCAGTGCGGTTGCGGTAATGATGGCCAAATCATTGAGCTCCGTCCGATTCCAGCAGCCGGGCAGCAATAAAATGGAGACCAGCAGGATGAAGATGATCGGCATTCTCCAATTCTTCTTCATGCTTGCTCATCCCCGTTGGAAGGATCGGGCTGTTGATCGGTTCCTTGCCGATATTTATTCCACTTTCCTGTCAGATGCGGACGGACTTGATTCTCCCATATCGGAGATTTGACAAGAACGTCTCCTAACTGCCTCGTTTTTAACGGAGCGAGAGGCTCCAGGTAGGGAACACCCAGGGAGCGCAGGGAGAGCAGGTGGATTAACAGCAGGATAACTCCCAGCAGCAACCCGAACAGCCCGAGAAAACCGGACAGGGCGATAATGGGAAAACGGAGCAATCGGACAGACGCCCCCGTTGAATAGTCCGGGATCAGGAAGCTGGCAATTCCCGTAATAGCAACTACGATAACCATAGGCGAAGACACTAATCCGGCTTGAATCGCCGCCTGGCCGATGACCAAACCGCCGACGATGCTTACGGCAGCCCCTACTTGTTTAGGCAATCTGGCACTCGCTTCGCGCAGGGCTTCGAAGGTTATTTCCATCAGAATGGCCTCCACCAGAGCGGGAAAAGGAACCTGCGCCCTTGAAGTGGCCATCGTCAGTACAAGTGTCGTCGGGATCATCTCCTGATGGAACGAAACAATAGCCACATAAAAGGAAGGACCGAGCAATGCGACGAGAAGAAACAGATACCGGAGCCAGCGAATGGCGGTCGAAATCCAATATCTCTGATAGTAATCTTCGGGAGATTGAAGCAGCGAGAAGAACGTTACCGGGGCGACTAGGGACATAGGTGTTCCATCTACCAGAATAACGACTCTCCCTTCCATTAAATTGGCGCCGGCTACGTCGGGCCGTTCGGTCTTGAGAAACTGGGGAAAGGGAGAATACGGATGATCTTCAATCATTTCCTCGATGTACTCGCTGTCCAGAATAGCGTCTATATCGATCCGCTGCAGACGATTGGCTATTTCTTCGATCAACACAGGGTCTGCAATCCCTTCCATATAAGCAACAATGACCCGGGTTTGCGAATAATGACCGATATTCCACGTCTTCATTTTGAGATGGGGAGATTTAATTTTCCTCCGAAGCATGGCCGTATTGTCGCGAATCGATTCCACGAATCCTTCCCGGGGCCCTCTGACGACGGATTCCGCACTTGGTTCTTCGATGGACCGCTTCTCCCATTTTGTCAGTCCGAAGGAAAGTCCCTTGGTTAATTGATCGATAATCAAGACAGAGTTGCCTGCTGTGATTTCTTCGGCGGCATCGGTCAATGATTGGACACTTTTCTTCGAAGAGACGGCAATGTGGCGGAGGATGTCCTCCATATCCTGATCACAAACGCTGCTTTCCTTCAACGGAGTCAGCACCTGCTGATCCAGCAATTCCGTATCGGTCAGCCCGTCGATATAAATCAGCACGGCCTCGGTTTGTCCGCCGATGCGAAAGGAGTGAAAGACAATATCGGAACAATCCGCGAACGTATCTTTCATATGGAACAAGTTATAGTTTAAATTTGGCGTGAAGTCAGGCAGCGGCTCCAGTTCCGAATGATGGATGACCGGAGGTATGCTTCGCCGAAACCGTAGGATGGATTTCAATGATTTCCGTCTGTAGCTCATATATATCTCCCGTCTTTTACCATACTTTTGCTTATTATTAGCATTAGCGGAGCTCTTCTATTCGGAACGGTGCAGGAAAGAGAATAATACAGGGAGAAATGCCGGAAACAATCGTTAGACCAATTGTTTCCCTTGTCAAAGTAGAAATGAAGTAGTATCTTGGAAAAATAATAGATTAGGAGGCGTTACATAATGAGGAAAATGAATGGAAATAGGGCACAAATTAGAGGGATTAACGCATAGAGGCCCTGTAAACTGCGTGATTCCCTGCAATCTGGAAGCCCGGGGCACAAGCGCCGGACTTTAAGGGAAGGGGCATCATGTTTTGAAGAAGGATTTACAAACATTGGAAGGACGTATGCGGGATTCGGAGGAAGCAAACGCGCTGCAGCCGGTCTCGCTTGATTTAAGGAAAACCGTTCCGTGGATTATTTTCGTGCTTTTTTTCGCTGTGTTGAATGAAACCGTCTTTGTCGTTTCGACGCCAAGCATCGCTGCGGAGCTTGCGCTGAAGCCTTCCGAAGTGAGTCTGGTGCTGACCAGCTTTATGATTATTTTCGGGACGGGATCCATCGTATACGGCAAGCTTTCCGATATGTACAGCCTTAAGAAGATGGTGATGATCGGATTGTTGATTTATGGCGGGGGTTCGCTGCTCGGTTTTCTCGCGCACCGTTATTATCCTGCGGTCATTGCAGCCCGCATCCTTCAAGGAATTGGCGGATCGGCCATTCCGACGCTGCTTATGATCATGATCACCCGTTATTTCAAATCCCGCGACCGGGGCAAAATGTTCGGAATCGTTGGATCGACGGTTGCTTTAAGCGAGGGAATGGGGCCCGTCATCGGCGGGTTTATTTCGGAAAGGCTTCATTGGTCATTTCTGTTTATCATCCCGCTGTTTACCCTGCTCTCGATTCCGTTCTTTCTTAAAACACTGCCCGAGGAGCAGCCCCGCGGGGGGAAAGCGGACTTCATCGGCGCTGTGCTGTTTGTTGCAGCAACCGCCTTATTGATTTTGTATTTGACGGATTCCCGCTGGCCTTATCTCGTGATCAGCCTGATTCTGTACGGCGGGTTCGCCGTTCACATCCGCCGGGTTGAAGAACCCTTTATCGAGCTCTCCATGTTGACAAATGGAAGATGGGTGAGGGGCTTGCTGTCCGCCATAGCTCTGTTTGGTACTATGGCCGGTTTATTGTTCATGGTCCCGCAGATGCTCAGCCAAGTGCATCTAATGACGGCAGGCGCGATAGGCTGGGTTATGTTCCCGGGGGCCATCAGCCTGGTTTTCTTCGGTGTATACGGGGGCACCCTGGTCGATCGCAAAGGGTATTCCCGGGTCTACTATATCGGCCTGGCCTTGTATATATCCAGCCTGTTATTGCTGTCGATATTAGCGGGTGCCGCGCCCTGGCTGCTGTCAGCGGTGCTGGTTGCTGCATACGTCGGCTTTTCGTTCCTCAAGACGTCGCTGGCGACCGGCGTTTCACAGACGCTGACCGAACAGGAGGCCGGTGTCGGGATGGGAATGCTGAATCTGGTCAGCTTCTTGTCGGAGGCGGCAGGGATGGCCCTTGTCGGGAAAATGTTGGCTGACGGAGTGCTGGAGATCCCTCTGATTCCGATAATCACCGCGTCTTCCGCCCATTCATACAGCAATCTTTTCTTTTCTTTCGCGATCATTATTGCGTTAGGGGCTGTTTTGTATTTTTCGGCCTTCCGCCGAAGCAGATAATGAAGTGTACGGTTCGTACGGCTCTTAGTGAAGCGGTCATGAACCTTATACTTGTAAAGGGCGTCTGTTCAGCCAGACGCCCTTGTTTTTCTTTTTTTCATATGGGTCTGCTTATTTAGGGAATGATGATCGGGCAGGTAAAAGCGGCTTCCGCCGAACAAAGATTTCCGCAAGGAGGAGATTAGGCACCCAGGCGAGCCAAGAGATAATAGAATAGCTAAGATCGAAACGTTCCGGACCCAAAATCAAAACGAATAGAGGCAGCCATATCCTCAAGGTGACCGCTGCGAAAGTTAAAGAATAATTTCTTATCATCCACTTCTGATGGCTGAGTACCTTCCGGTGCTTGATCTGATGAAGTGCCCGGTACGCGGAAATCAACCATAGAACGGATAAGGTGCCGAAGCCCAGCTTTCCGGCCAGTCCTCCCGATGCATATAAGGCCAGGTATAGTCCGGAGCCGCCTCCGAACAAGATCCCCAACATGTAAAGTTTCCCCAAATTACGATGACGCTGCAAATTCCTTTCTCTGAATGAAGCGGACAAGGTAAAAGGGCCGATTACCAATGAGACCGCACTTGCGGCAATATGCACAGCCAGCATGGCGTACCAGAAGGAATTTAAAGAAATCTGGGCCATTAATTTGGAGATCACCAAGCCGGCACGGTCCGCACCAATGACAAAATATTGCACGACGGCATATCCCGCTACCAAAAAGGCCAGGATAGTCATGCTTCCCCATAACTTTTTCTTCAAATGCAACACTCCCGCCTATTTTCATTTTATTGGAGTCTACTCCCTTTTTCCCATGATCGTGGTTATTCTTCCTTGCCGGACCGGATCGTTCTCGGACCAGCCTATACCGGGCGGGTCTTCAAGCCTTGGATGAAGGCATCAATATGGAAGAAGACCAGCTGCTCTCGCTTCACCCAATCAAATTGCGGGAAGGATAATAGCAGCGAAGTCAAACCATGCAGATGCGCCCACAGGGTTTGGCTGATTAACGCAGCAGACTGCTTCGAATCGGGAAGGGGAGAGGCGAAGTAGTTCTCCTGCAGCAAAGCCTCGACCACCTTAACCAGAAGCAGGAAACCGTTATAACGATCGCTTCTTATAAGCCAGGTGACATTGGTTTCCAGATTATCCGTAAAGATCAGCCTGTAATAATCCGGCTGGTTCAACCCGAAACAGATATAAGCCTCACATAGGGTATGGAGCCTGGTTTCGAGCGATGCTTCCAAGTTATTGTCGAAAGCGGTCTTTAACTCGTTATAGAATATGCTGTAACCTTCCTCCAACAGACAGTACAGGATTTCCTCCTTGTTCTTGAAATAAATGTATATCGTCGTTGGAGAATAACCGATGCGACCCGCAATATTTCTCATGGAAACATGGTTATATCCTTGGTCCAGGAACAAATGCCGAGCAGCATCCATAATTTCCTTCCGGACTTCCTGCGGTTCCCTTCCGCGTCTCATTCTTATTCCTCCCTGCCCAAAATGTTGGTTAACACCGTTAACTTAACAGTGTTAACTTATCATGGAAACTATTTTCTGTCAATGATGTCCATTTTAAGTGACTCCATTGATAATTGCTCTATAAAGTAATTAATGTTACTATATAAAGTAAATAAAATGGAGGTGTTGGCATGGAGTTAATTGTTGAACCGGATACAGCGTTAGTCGATCAGAAGGTAAGCATACGCATGACAGGTTTAGAGCCTGGCGAGCAGGTCACTCTTCGCGCCGCCATGACTGAAATGCCCGGGGCGGTCTATGAAGCAGAATCCTTCGCAACGTTTATAGCCGGGGTTAACGGGGAAGTACATCTGGATCAGCAAGCCCCTGTAGCAGGTACATATAGCGGGGTCGATCCAATGGGCTTGTTTTGGTCGATGAAGGTCAGTCATGTCCGCTATTCGATGACTCGCAAGCTGGATCAGCTAACTTTCGTGCCGGCAGCCTCCGGGATTATGTTATCGGCTGAGTCGGCAAAGGGGCGGGTGGCGAAAGCCAACCTTCAGAGGGAGTATGTAAGCTCGAAAGTGCTTGTACAAGATGTGAAGGAACACGGTCTGGTTGGAAAGTACTTTTATTTACCGGATCAGCCACCGGCACAGGGGGTGCTTGTGCTTGGAGGAGGAGAAGGGGGATTAGCTTCCTCTATGAACTATGCCGCCCTGTTTGCTTCCTATGGTTTTCCTTCATTGGCCCTGGCCTATTTCCGCTTCGAGCATCTGCCGGAACACCTGCAGGAAATCCCTCTGGAATATTTCTATCAGGCGATTGAATGGCTGCGGCACCGGCAGGAGGTTCGGCCGGACCGTAATGCGGTATTCGGGCGGTCGAAGGGCGCGGAGTTATCTCTTATCCTGGGCACGGTCTTTCCCGAAATCGGCTGCGTTATTGCTTCCAGTCCGAGTTCTACCGCCTGCATAGGACATATTGAACCGGGGGCCGATCATTCGTACAGGCGGTATTCATCCTGGTCGTACCAAGGGAAGGCGCTGCCTTATGTAGAATGGACGAATGAGCAGTGTGAGGAAGCGTTAAATTGCTTCAAAACGTACAAACGAATTGACCATATTCATAAAGCAGCATTCGAGCAATGCGACAGGCTGGAGGAAGTGACCATTCCCGTGGAAAAAATCGCCGGCCCTATCCTGATCATTACCTCTACGGACGATCATTGGTGGCCGGCGGAGCTTCATGGCGAAAGAATTGCGGCCAGGCTCAAGGCGAAGGGCTTCTCCCACAAGTTCGAGCATCTCCATTACGAAGATACCGGCCACTTGGTCCGCTATCCGTACATTCCGACCACACAACTGTCCATGAATGGAGGAACACCGTTCAACAATTACATCGCATCCTTGGAATCATGGAATCGGATTAAACAATTTTTAATGGAAATTTCTGATGAATAGAGGAGAAACCGGATGGAAGATTTACAGTTGAATGTTCCGCTTCTTCGCCGTCGTGTACCCAATTTGACGGTAGCCGCGAAAGCGGCCGGTCTAAGGCCCGCCACAGTATCGAACCTGTGTACGGGCAAAATTCCCGTAGGCCGTGCAGAGGTACGTACGCTGGTCATCCTTGCTTCGATTGCAGGCTGCACACTCGACGAACTCATTATAAGAGGAAACGGCCGCGGAATGATAGAAACCGGAATTAAAGTGCTGGACTTGCTGGCCCCCATAGTGAGAGGCGGAATTACCGGACTGGTGGCCAGACCTGGAACAGGACAGATGGTTCTGCTCGCTGAACTGCTTAACCGGTTAGGAAAGCGCGGCTATACGACGCTGTTCTGGAAGCCCAAGGAGGAAGGCCCGGGGATCGAGGAGGTTGTTGAAGAGGCGGATGGAATATGCTTATCGTTGGATGAAGCCGTTCATCAAATCCTTCATTTCAGAGAAGAACATGATGTCATTCTGGCAGCCGACCGGGCTATCGTTCTGTCCGGTGAATGGTACACTTTGAAAGAAAGGATCAAGGAAGAGGGCGCGAGGCCATTGACGATCTTTCTGGTCGATCCCCGGGGAGAAGCGGTGGATGTCGAAGCGCCTTACGGGCCATTGGACACCTTGATCCGGTTCGATATGGAGCTCCCCACAAGACAATTGTATCCGGCGATCGACCCCATACTGTCCACGTCCATCATTCTGGAAGGAGCACAGCTCGAATCCGCCCATTTAGCGGTTCAACAGCGGGCAAGAAAGGTGCTCCGCCGGTACCGGGAGCTGAGGCCTATGCTGCAAATCCAGGGAGCCGACAAGCTTGGCGAAGCCGATCGTATCCTGTATCATCGGGGTGAAAGACTGGAGGCTTTTCTATCCCAACCGTTTTATACGGCCGAGCCATTTACACAGAGACCGGGTCAATGGTGCTCCGTACACGAAACACTGGAGGATGTGAAGCTTCTTCTGGACGGCAAAGCCGATCATTTAAATGCAGAGGAATTGAAAAATATCGGCCGGCTGCCGCTGTAATCATGCATTCCGGCATAACCCACCTGCATAATGAGTAGGGTACAGGTCTCGATTGACAGCTGAAGAAGAAATTTTTTATGATGGATATTAAATCATGCGACGTTTAGCGTTTGACATGACTTTTGGACAAAGGAGTGAGTGCGGATGCAACGATTTGAAAACAGCGGTGCCGGAAGTGAAGTTCCTGTCGCCGTTGACCTGAATTCAGAGACAGGCCCGATCTGCGAGACTACGCGGAGAATTGTCATTGTGAGCCCGTTTCCCGCTTCCGTACGGTCTCTATTTGTTGCGCTGACGATTCGCTGTTTCGATGTCCTGGTCTTTCATCATGAGGATGATCCGGTTCTGCATACGATGGATAGCGATCTTATGATTATCGACCGGACCAAGGGCATTTTATCCAGTCCCATAGATATTAACACTACGTCAGACCGCCGAATTCTCTTCTTGTGCAAAGAGGAGGAAGCGGACTGTCCGCACAGTCACGTATTGGTATGGCCATGCCCGATAGAACAAGCGGTGGAGAAGATCGAGAAGCTTGTCGTCCGCAGCGATTCTTCGGAAGGACAGCAGAGCGGAGGCGATTTATTACGCTACAAGGATCTTGTGATGGACCTGAAAAAAATCACCTTACGCCAATGCGGCACCAAAGTGGACCTGACCAAAACCGAATTCGATCTTCTTAAAGGCTTGCTTCTCAATGGAGGAGTGATGTCCCGGGACGAGCTGATGTCCTTCGTCTGGGGGGACAGCTATTTCGGCGGAAGCAACTCCATCGATGTTCATATCAAGAGCCTGCGGCGCAAATTGGGCGACGATCCCAGAAAATCAAAGTACATCGCCACAGTCAGAGGAATCGGCTATCGGATTGCCGATTGATTCCAATCTAAACCAACCCTTCATGATCATTCATGGAGGTTTTTTTGTTCCAACAACTTTCTAATGGTATAAAAAGCTGCCGACATTATATTTCTTCATCAAACCTTCATGATGGGGGATCCCGGCCGTGCTATAATTTAGTTAAAATTATTTTCAATTAAGAATAATTATTACAGAAGGGGCTGATTGCATGTTATATAAATCCGTCATCATCGGAACGGGGCCTGCAGGCTTGACCGCAGCCATCTATCTGGCGCGGGCCAACCTGAATCCTCTGGTCATTGAAGGACCGGAACCCGGGGGGCAATTGACAACAACTACCGATGTCGAGAATTTCCCCGGATTTCCGGACGGGATTATGGGCCCGCAATTAATGGACAATATGCGCAAGCAGGCGGAACGCTTCGGCGCCGAGTTTTGTACGGGTTGGGTAAACCGGGCCGATTTGTCCAAGCGGCCGTTCACGCTATTGGTAGAAGGAATCGGAGAGATTCAAGCGGAGACCGTCATCGTATCGACCGGGGCTTCGGCCAAATATTTGGGCATCCCCGGCGAGAAGGAGAACGTCGGCCGCGGCGTCAGCACCTGTGCCACCTGCGACGGCTTCTTCTTCCGCAACAAGAAGATCATTGTCGTGGGCGGAGGAGATTCGGCGATGGAGGAAGCCGGCTTCCTGACCCGATTTGCTTCCGAAGTCTTTGTAGTCCACAGGCGCAACGAGCTTCGTGCCTCCAAAATTATGCAGGATCGGGCACGCGGCAACGCCAAGATTACGTGGGCACTGAACCGCACCCCGTTGGAAGTGGCGGCGGGAGAACAGGGAGTGACCGGTCTTAAGGTGAGGAACAATGAGACCGGCCAGGAAGAAATGATCGAAGCGAACGGAATTTTCGTGGCGATCGGTCATACGCCAAATACACGATTCCTCGATGGGCAGTTGACTACGGATGAGCAAGGTTATCTGATCGTGAACCCGGGAACGACCGAGACTAACATTCCGGGGGTGTTCGCCTGCGGAGACGTACAAGACAAGCGCTATCGGCAGGCGATCAGTGCAGCCGGAACAGGCTGTATGGCGGCGCTGGACTGCGAACGTTATCTCGAAGCATTAGAGCTGGAAACCGTTTAATTGTATAACCGTTGCTACTTTATTATTAAGGAGAGGATTCGGATGTCCGTTCATAAAGTCATCGTTTATACCAGCACTTATTGTCCTGCTTGCACACGCGTGAAGCATTTTCTAAACGAACAGGGAGTGGACTTTGAGGAGCGTAATGTCGACAAGGATGAAAAATACGCCGAGGATCTGTTGAATGCCGGCATACGTGCCGTTCCGGTTACCGTGGTCGGAGCAGAGAAAATCGTTGGCTTTAACCAAAGCGCACTGAGCAAGGTTTTGGCCGAGAGACCGTAAGAAAAGTGTTCGAATGAAAGAGAAACCGCCGTTATGGCGGTTTTTTGTTTATTTTCCATCTTTCGCCCTGGAGGAGCAAGTTGGACAAAATCCATTAAGACGCCTGTGGCGCGGCGCCTCATCAACGGGTCTTCATGTCCGATCGGATCAGTAAAATCGTCATAAATAATTTGGAGAAAATTACAAATTCTGTGAACAAATTTTCAATGTCCCTTGTTAGCCTTACCGTATAATGAGTGAAGAAAACCGGAGCAGCCTAGACATGAAGCCTTCCGAAGGATGGAGAACGGTTACATAAAGGGGGGACCGTCCTAAAAACGATGGGCACGCAGCGAAGCGAAATCTCAGAGGCGCAAGTCAAATGGTAAAAACGTTCACGGGCAAAGGAAAATAAGACTAGTCCGTTACTTTGAAAGCGCTTGTATACATCCGTTCGGATGGAAAAATAGCGAAGGACTCACACAGTAGTTAAATGAAAAAATGGCGGGGGAGGAATGGCAATGAGATACAAGTCGATGGCATCCGTAGGAACCGCTCTGCTGGCGGTATCGCTGCTGGCGGGCTGCACCTCCGGCGGCAAACCGGATCCCGGGCCCACGGGGCAAGTTCAGGAGAAGGACGATGGAGACAAGGGAAAGGATAAGGTCGAGATCAGCTTCTGGTATGGATGGGGAGGCCCGGAGGAGCAGGTGATCAAGAGCCTGATTGATAAATTCAACGCCAGCCAGGACCGTATTATCGTCAAAGGGACACTGGAAGCCGACTATAGTAAGCAGCTTACGGCCATTACGGCAGGGAGCCCTCCGGATGTGGCTTCGCAGTTTGGTAACAACAGCGTTCCTTACGGTGTGGACGGAGCGATGACGCCGCTCGACGATTATATGAAGAAAAGCGGAATAACTGCGGCGGATTTCGTCACCGGGGCTCTGGAGCAGAACCAATATGAGGGAGTCACCTACGCGCTGCCCGTGGCCATGCATATTTCGATGCTTCTTTACAATAAAGACATTCTCGCCGAGGCAGGCTACGATCAGCCGCCGGAGACGGTTCAGCAGTTGGCCGAATATTTCGATAAGCTGAACAAAATTGAAGCGGGAGGGGAAATCAAGCGGCTCGCCTTTAATCCGAACCTGCCGATCTATGATTTTACTTATTTGTTCGGCGGGAAATTTTATGACGAAGAGAAACAGGAGATCACTCCGCAGGACCCCGGCTTTCTGGCGGCGATGAAGTACAACGCGAATTTATGGAAAAAGGCGGGAGGCAGCGAGAAGCTGAGTCCTTTCTTCAATTCGTTGGGAGCGGTGAATACGGCGGACGATCCATTCTTCACGGGCAAATACGCGATGATGGTTGCGGGAGAATGGGTGCCGAGCTTTATCAAGCGGTTTGCTCCACCGAATTTCAACTATGGGATCGCTCCACTGCCATACGATGAGAAGCATCCGGACAAAAAAGGCTCCGCCTCCGTTAGTACCAGCACGTTCTATATTCCCAAAGGCGCCAAGCATCCGGACGAAGCCTGGGAATTCATCCGCTGGTTCCTGGAGCCGGAAAATACAGCCGAATTCAATGCCGGCATCGGCAATCTGCCTCCGGTGCTCAAGGCGATCGACCAAGACGTCTTCGAAGGGGTTCCCGGCTTCAAGGAATATCTGGAGGCTTCCAAAAATCCAAATCTGTTCAGCTTCCCGTCCATGCCCTATACCCCGCAATACCGGAATGAAATCGGCGTTGCCTATACCGAGGTGCTGGACGGCAAGCTGACACCGGAGGTGGCCGGCAAGCAAATTGCGGATAAAATGAAGCCGGTCCTCGAGAAGTATGCGAAATAACGGGAGGCCGCATCCGAGCTATGAAAAATAATCGCATGCCTCCGGGCGGTAATCGCACATCCGTTCTTCGCCGCCGGTCATCATGGGTGGTTACCGTCAGCCTGGCGCTGCTGTTATCCGCCATGCCGTCCCAAGACCTGGGTGCATCGCAGAAGCTGGCGGATAAATATAAGGATGCTCTACAGCTTAAGCCCATTGAATTTACCTCATATTCCGAAGACCAATTGCCCGTTTATGCCCATGCCGTCCGCAAGCAGCAGGAGGAAGGAAAGACGGATGCCGCCGGGGAGAGGATCGATATTCCTGCGAGCCAGTACAGCGGATTCGGCGATGATCCGCAGGCGGCCCCGCTTATCCAGACGGGAATAGGCGGGCGCACGGAGCCTATCTTGATCTGGAATGAAGGGACGGAATGGATCGAGTGGACGGCGGAGATTAAGGAGAGCGGGTTTTATCAAATAGAGGTGGATTATTTCCCCATAGAAGGGAAAAGGTCTTCCATTGATCGGGCCTTGAAAATAGATGGCCAGTTCCCTTTCAACGAAGCCCAGCGGCTGTCCTTCTATCGATTCTGGAAGGACGCCGCGGAGCCGGTCAGGAACCGCAAGGGAGACGATGTCCGGCCGCGGCAGGTGGAGGCTCCGCACTGGGAAACGGTCCGCTTGACGGATAATGAAGGCAAGCATGCGGAGCCTTTCCGCTTTTATCTGGAGAAGGGGACGCATACCCTCCGAATGGAGATGATTCGGGAGCCTGTCGCATTGTCGCGGATATCGCTTGTTCCTCCGGAGATTGTGCCGACCTATGCC
This sequence comes from Paenibacillus residui, assembly GCF_042677205.1. Lineage (NCBI taxonomy): Bacteria > Bacillati > Bacillota > Bacilli > Caryophanales > Paenibacillaceae > Paenibacillus > Paenibacillus residui. Next base: position 161,328 of record NZ_JBHTIU010000028.1, on the reverse strand, counting down.
GAGGTGAAGCAGCAGTATTCGCAGAAAGGCTATAAAGAAGCGGAGGATATGGCTGTAAAAATTCAGGCGGAGCAGGCGGATTACAAAACCGATCCGACCATCCGCAGGGAAACGAATTCCGATCCGATAACGGAGCCGGCTGCGGAAGGAAATATCCGCTTGAATGTCATCGGAGACTACCGTTGGCGCAAGGGCGGGCAGTCGATCGCCTGGACCTTCGCGGTTCCCCAATCGGGGCTGTACAAGGTTGGCATCAAGGCCGGCCAATGGTGGGGGGACGGTTTGCCCGGCTACCGGAAAATCGAAGTGGACGGCCGCGTTCCTTTTCGGGAGCTGGAGGAATTTGCTTTCCCTTACGACAAGCATTGGAGGATTGATACTCTCGGGGACGGGGAAGAGGATTACTTGTTCTATCTGGAGGAAGGCGAGCACACCATCCGGATGACGGTGCAATTGGGCCCGTATCGGGAAGTGCTGCAGTCGCTGATGGAGACGATCCGGCAAATTTCCGATCTTAATCGCAAGATCATTATGGTGACGGGGACGAAGCCTGATCTCAATTACCGCTATGATCTGGATCGGCGGATTCCGAATCTGCTGGACGATTTGTCCGCGATTACGGAGCAGCTTCGTTTCCAGATCGGCGAAATACAGCGCCTCTCCGGGAAGAATCCGGCGGTGGTGCAGAGCCTGAAGATGATAGAGGATCAATTCACGCGGATGATCCGAAATCCGGACAGCATTCCCGCCCAACTGGAGGATATGACGAACAGCCAGGCACAGCTCGGCAATTGGCTGCTGAGTCTGAAGGAAGCTCCGCTGGTGCTGGATTACCTGATCGTGGCATCGCCCGATACGACATGGCCGAAGGCGATGTCCAACATCTTCCAGCGTTCGTATGCCACGTTCCAGAACTTCCTGAATTCCTTCAGCAAAGATTACAACAGTGTGGGAGACACGCCAGCCCTGGGAGAGGACGGCAAGGATGCCGTCGTCATCGATGTATGGGTGGGGAACGGCCGGGAATGGGCGGAGCTGCTTAAAGATTTGGCAGACGAAACCTTTACCCCGGAGACCGGGATCGCCGTCAATATGAATACGATTCCGGCGGGCCAACTGGCTGTAGGGGGAGTGAACACCCTGCTGCTGGCCGCAAGCTCCGGCAAAGCGCCGGATGTGGCGGTCAGTGTAGATGGGCTGCTTCCGGTCGAGTTCGCCATCCGGGATGCCGTCGTCAATCTGAACCAGTTTGCGGATTATGAAGAGGTTTCGCAATGGTTTTTGCCCGGTGCGTTAGTTCCGTTTCGCTACAACGGCGGGGATTACGCCTTGCCGGAAACCCAGGATTTCAACATTCTGGTCTATCGTAAGGATATTTTGGCCGAGCTGCATCTGGGCATTCCCGATACATGGGATGATTTGTATCAAATTCTGCCCGTTCTTCAGCGAAACGGGATGAACGCGTTCGTTCCGCCGGTCATCGATCCGTTCCTATATCAGCACGGAGGCCAATTCTACAATGAGGAAGGAACGGAATCCGGCTTGGCCTCCCCGGAAGCTTATCGCGCCTTCAAGGAATGGACGGATTTGTATACGAATTACCGGATTCCGATCCAGGCCGATTTCTTCAACCGGATGCGTTCCGGAGAGATGCCGATCGGATTGGCCGGGTACCAGCACTATGTGCTTCTATCTACTGCGGCTCCGGAATTGGCGGGGCGCTGGGGAATCGCTCCGGCCCCCGGCAAGAAGCAGCTTGACGGCACGGTGGACCGTTCGGCGGGGGGAGCGTTGAAGGCAACCGTCATCTTCCGGCAGTCGGAGCATCCGAACGAAGCCTGGCAGTTTCTGAAATGGTGGATGAGCAAGGAGACGCAGCAGAGATTCGGACTAGAGCTGGAGTCGCTGCTGGGCGTGGAGGCGAGATGGAACAGCGCCAATGTCGAGGCCTTCCAGGAGCTTCCGTGGCCGAAGGAGGACCTGATGACCTTCCAGGAGCAATGGAAGTGGTTCAAGGAGCCACCGGTCGTCCTTGGCGGCTATTTTACGAACAGGCATTTGACCAATGCCTGGAATCGGGTCGTCATGTCGGGAATGAATCCGCGCGAATCGCTGGAGCAAGCGGTCAAGGACATCAACCGGGAGCTGGAGGCGAAGCAGGAGGAGTACGGATTCGGCAAGCCAAGATAAGATGATCATCGAGGAAGCGGAGCCCGATGATGAAGGCCGGCGAACCAGACTTCACTCTGATTGGCCGGCCGGTGTATCAGGAAGGAGGGGTCAGGTGACGGGAAAAACCGCAGTCGTCAGCGAGACCGGTATGCCGCTTGGCAAAAGGAAAAGGCTTTCCCATTTTCACAAGCATAAGCTGCAGTATTTGATGCTGGCTCCGTTTGTTCTCTTGTTCACTCTCTTTATTGTGATCCCGGTGTTGTGGTCCATCGGATTAAGCTTCAGCTACTACAATATGCTCCAGCCTGCGCGCTGGGTCGGACTCACCAATTATGAGCTGCTTTTTCTGGAGGACGATATTTTCCTGACGGCGGTGAAGAATACGCTGGCTTTTGCCGTCGTCACCGGTCCGCTTAGCTACTTTCTGTCCTTCTTCTTCGCCTGGATCATTCATAATCTGCGGTTCAGCAACGGCTTCGCCCTTGCTTTCTATGCTCCGTCGATCACGAGCTCTGTAGCTTTATCCGTCGTCTGGCTCTATATTTTCTCCGGCGACCGCTACGGCCTGATCAATAACTTGCTCATTCATAACAGATTGCTGGAGCGGCCGATCATCTGGCTCGGCAATCCGGAGACGATGCTCTATGTCGTCATGTTCGTGTCGCTCTGGATGAGCATGGGAGCGGGCTTCCTCGTCTTCCTCGCCGGCTTGCGCAATGTGCCGACGGATATATACGAAGCCGGGGCAATCGACGGAATACGCAGTAAATTCCAGGAGATGCGGCTGCTTACGCTGCCGATGATGAAGCCGCAGCTATTGTTTGGAGCCGTGAACGCGATTGTCAGCTCCTTCGCCGTCTTCGATATCGCCACGGTGCTGACCGGAATGCCCAGCCCGAATTATGCGGCGCATACGATTGTCGCTCATTTATACGATTATGCCTTTATCCGTTTTGACTTGGGCTATTCCTCGGCAATCGCCGTAGTGCTGTTTCTGTTCACGCTCACTCTCGGGCGGATCTGTATGAGGCTGCTGTCTTCGAAGGATCAGTGATCGAACATGAGATGATTTTACGAGGGGTCAGCATCACCATTCATGCAACGCTTCATCGATGGTCAGCCGTGTCATTGGTGCGACGCTTCATCGATGATCGGTGGTGTCATTGGTGCGACGCTTCTATCGATGGTCAGCAGTGTCATTGGCGCAACGCTTCACTGACTGTGAGCAGCCTCGTTTACGCCATGATTCATCGAGAAAGCAGAAGGCAATCACGATTGTGCTTTAATCCGGATCTGATTCGGAGAATGCCGGGGCCGAAGTCCAAACCGAAGGGGGGGAACCTGCTTTGACGGCAATAACCCGACAATGGGTCAAACCTATGTGGCGTAAGCTGCGCCGAGTCCGCATGGTCAAGCCGGGCCGGGTCGTTCTGCATCTGGTCATGCTGGTGCTGGTCGTCCTGACCTCTGCCCCGATTGTTTATGTCATCTCCACAGCTTTCAAGCCGCTCGACGAGCTGTTCATGTATCCGCCCCGGTTTTGGGTAATGAAGCCGACGCTGAAGAACTTCAGCGACCTGTTTATCGCTACGGACGGAATGCTGGTGCCCTTCACCCGCTATGTGTTCAACAGCGTCTTGACCACCGTGGCCACCGTCTTGGGCAGCGTCGTGATCTGTTCGATGGGCGCCTTCATTGTATCAAAATATAAATTGCCGGGGACCGGCTTCTTGTTTGCTTTGATTATTTCTGCACTGATGTTCTCGCCCCAGGTAACGCAAATTCCGACCTATTTCGTCATCTCCAATCTGGATTTGATCGACAGCTATTGGGCGCTCATCCTGCCGAAGCTGGCTGTTCCGTATAACTTTTTTCTCATGAAGCAGTTTATGGACCAAATTCCCGAAGCTACGCTGGAGGCGGCCAGGGTGGACGGAGCGAATGAATGGACCTCGTTCTGGAAGGTAGTTATGCCTATGGTCAAGCCGGCGTGGATAACCGTCGTCATCTTTACCTTTATAGCAAATTGGAACGATTTCTTCACTCCGCTGATTTATACGACCAGTGAAGCGATGAAAACTTTGCCGCTGGCTATGGCCGGCGTGTCCAACGGAACCGTCGGACGGATGGGGGCGGCGGCGGCCGGGGCGTTCGTCACAACGATACCGACGATCATTTTGTTTGTCATCCTGCAGCGGCAGGTAATGGATACGATGGCCCATTCCGGCATCAAGTCATAGAGGCGTATAGGACACGATAGACCTTAATCGGTCTGGAAAGGCCTTCCGGCAGCTTTAACGGACCCGGAGTAGACTGTCGATTTAGGGTATACAACCAAAAACCAAAGATCATGTGCGCGGTTTGGTTTTAACGGACCCCAGAGACCTTATTCGCTCCAAAAGGGCCTTTCGGTCGTTTTAACGGAATCGGATGACCTTATTCCAAGAAATGCAGGCGAAAGTATGAGGATTTCAATGAAATAAGGGCGTTTAGGTCCGTCAGTCTGAAAAAAACGCCTATTTTGTCGAAATAGGGTCTTTCAGATCCGTTACACGATTACAGTGGAGGATAGTCTAAATTTTGGCGCGTAGTGTTCAATATTACACGGAGGAGGAGGGATCGGGTGAACAAGTGGATGCGAAGGCTCGGAATCGCGCTGGCCGTCTTCGTGCTTGGAGTGGCTCAGAGCTTCCCGGTATTTGCAGAGCCGGCCGAGAGCTATGTGATCGACAAGGAAGGATACAAAATCCCTACCCCTCTCGGTTATTCCGTGGAAAGGGTGCTGATCGGAGATTATCATTACGGGATGCTCAAGAACCCCGAGGATCTGTTCATCGATGCTGCCGACCGTCTGTATATAGCGGACACGGATAACAACCGGGTGGTCGTGATGGATAAGCTCGGCCAAATCCTGCGGGTATTCGGAACGGAGGAGGACGGGCTGGAGTTGATGTCTCCAAGAGGGGTATTTGTGGAGCGGGATGGAGACGTCTATATTGCGGATTCGGGCAATTCCAGAATCGTGCATCTGACGCCGGAGGGTGAGCTTGTCGAGGAGTTTGTGGCTCCGGAATCGGAGCTGATCGACCCGGATTTTCCTTTCGCCCCGGTCAAGTTCGTCATTGATCCGGGGGGGAATCTGTACGTGCAGAGCGGCAATGATTATCATGGACTGCTGGTGATTGACGGCACCAACGGTTTTCAAGGCTATCTGGCTCCAAACAAGCTGAAGTTTAATCTGCGGGATTGGATTCTGCGGGAATTGGCCACCAGGGAGCAGAGGGAGGCTCTGGGGAAGAAAGTGCCCCCCAATCATCGCAACGTGACGATCGACCCTGAGGAAGGCCGTCTGTACACGGTCATTGAAAATACCGATTCCGACGAATTGAAGCAGTTCAACTTCGTCGGCATCAACACTTATCCGGCCGCCCGGTATGGAGAATACAGCGGGAAGAACGGAATCTTCACCTCCGCCAATTTGGTCGACGTAGCAGTGGATCGCAGCGGGATTCTGAGCGTGGTCGATTCGAATCAGCGCAAGGTTTATCAATACGATCAGGAGGGCAACAATCTCCTCGTATTTGGCGGCAGCGGTTCGCAAACCGGCTTCTTCCAGGAACCGGTCAGCATTGCCGTCGATTCCGAAGGACTCCTGTATGTGCTCGACCGCGGCAGGGGGGAGATTCAAGTATTTCGCACCAACCATTTCGCAAGTCTGGTTCACGAAGGAAGCCGGCTGTTCCACGAAGGCCGTTATGAGGAGGCGATGAGTCCGTGGCAGGAGGTGCTGGCGATTCATTCCAATTATAATCTGGCTCACCGCGGGGTGGGGAAGGCGCTCTTCAAGCAAGGAAAATGGCAGGAGGCGATGAAGCACTTCCGCTTGGGCGAAGACAAGGCGAATTATTCGAAAGCGTTCCAGGAATATCGCCACATGCTGATGAGACAGCAATTCGGCTGGCTGGTTCTTGCTTCAGGCTTGCTCTTGGCCGGCTTGTACATGGCCGTCATCCGACTGGGGCGTTATGCCAGGAAGGTGGAATTTGCCCCTTCCTCCGTTCCGGCATGGGATCACGCGGTCATGGTGCTCTTCTCCCCATCGGAGGCCTTCTCCCGGATTCAGAGCCGCCCCCGTTGGAGTCCGGCTATCCTCCTTATATTGATGCTTGTGGCCGCCCGTTTTTTTGAAATCTATTTTACCGGGTTTCATTATGCGGGAACGCGTCCCGAATTTGCCAACCTGTGGCTGGAAACGTCCAAGATTATCGTCCCGCTGCTTGCCTGGATGGTATCGGGATGGGCAATCACCTCCATAATGGACGGGGAATCGAAGCTTAAACAGATAGCGGTCGCTTCCGCTTATGCCATGATTCCGATGATAGTGGGGACCGTGCTGACCACTCTGCTCACCAGCATTTTATCCCTGGATGAGAAAGCGATTTACGAAGGCTTGCGGGTGTGTATATGGATCTGGACCGGCTGGCTGTTTCTGATTCAATTCAGGGAGATGAATGATTATTCAGTCGGCCAAACGATACGTGTGATGCTGGTAACCTTGTTCGCCATGCTCGCACTGCTGGTCGCCGCCACACTGTTTTATGTGCTGATGAATCACATATTCAAATTTGCGAAGGAGCTCTTCCTGGAGCTTTACATCCGAAGCCAGTAACGCAGGAAAGGAGGGGGGGACAGCTTGACGCCTCGACGTGTGCTGCGATGGATCTCCTGGGCCGTTGTGCTTGGGCTGCTGACATTTTTCATATATGCTTTGGAGAATTATATGGTGGAGCAAGGGGTCATGGGGGATGGGGCCGGCCAGCAGAATGCCGATTTCCCGAGAGCGGTTCTCGATAAGCTGGGCGATCTTTCCGTCTATGAGAAAGTGGCGGAGAACCGGCGGTTGTCGCTGTACTACGAACCGCTTACCTCCTCTATTGCCGTTGAGGACAAAGAAACAGGCGCGGTATGGCTGTCGGCTTCCGATGTTTCCGACGAAGAGGCGGGCGGGAGTCAGCTCCTTAAGGACAGTCTGAAGTCGCCGTTCAATTTCTCCTATGCCGATATTGGACGCCCCACCCATGAGGTGGTTAGTTCCAACCTGATTTCCAGCTCGCCCAGGATCGGGAAAGAAGCAGTGGACAACGGAATCCGGGTTACGTATCAGTTTGACAATCTCGGCCTGCAGTTCGCGATCGAGTTCACGCTTGATGAGGACCGTCTGGTCGTCTCCGTACCGGTTACGGAAATCCGCGAGCAAGGGAATTACGCCCTTGTCTCCATCGAGCCGGTTCCCAATCTGGGAGCGGCTTCCGATCGGGATAAGGGGTATATGTTCTATCCGGATGGCAGCGGAGCGATCTCCTATTTCAAGGAAAGCCATCCCCAATACAGGGAAAAGTATTCTGCGCTTGTCTACGGCTCCGAGGATATATTCGAGAGGAACGGACAACGCGCGGAGAACGCTTATTTACCGGTATTCGGAGTCCATAAGAACGGCAGAGGATTCGTGGCTTATATCACGGATGGAGAGTTTGAATCGAAGATTCACTACGCTCCAAGCGGTTACCTGGTCAATGTGAACCGCGTTTCCGCGGAATTCCTCTACCGGCGCGAATATTCCGCAGCGATCCGCAAAGGGGAATACGCCAGAAGGGTAGAAACCGGGATGCGGGCTTTCGATCATCAGGTCGTTTATCACTTTCTGCCGAAGGGCAGGGCGGAATATTCGAATATGGCCCAAATTTATCGGGAGTATCTTATCCAGTCGGGCAAGCTTCACAGAACGATAGAGAAGAACAAACGGACGATTCCTCTCGCCCTGAACCTGTTTATGGGCGTGAAGGAGGAACGGGTGCTGAAGGACCGCTTCGTGCAGGCTACGACCTTCGAGCAGGCGGAAAATATTGTTCAGCAGTTGAAATCAGCCGGGGTGGAGGAGATGAGCGTCATTGTCAAGGGGTGGATGACAGGAGGATACGGGGATTTTCCGGACAGAACCGCTGCTGCCGGCGAGCTGGGCGGTGCCTCCGGGCTGAAGCGGCTCGCCCGAACGATGAAGGAGAACGGCCTGGAGCTGTTTCTGAATTTCAACAATGTTCATGCTAACGCGGATAATCTGGGCGTGAGGAAGATGTCGGCGGTCATGAAGGACCCGGGCAGGCTGCCGCTGCAGAACTATTACGGAGATTCGCTGCTGCTGAATGCAGTGACAGCGGCAAGCCGCTTTGACTCCGGTCATAAGCAGACTTTGTCCGGATACGGAGCGAGCGGAATCGATTTTGAAGCTTATGGGGATTTGGCTGTTGCCGATCACAGCGAATGGAACCCTCTGACCAGGGAAGGAACCGTCGGGCAGTGGCTCTCCATGCTTCGGGAATCCCGGGAGATGAACGGGAAGGCGGCGGTTCACGGCGGAAATCAATATGTTCTTCACCTGGCGGACCGGTTGTCGGATCTTCCGCTGGAGGACTCCCGCTACGTCTTCACAGACGAGGCCGTTCCTTTCTACCCGATGATTGTCCATGGCAGCATTCCGTACAGCGGCGACATCCCGCTCAATATCCATCACGATCAGCGGCAGGGATTCCTTAGATGGGTGGAATACGGAAGTATGCTTCTCTACGAATTGACCTGGCAGGAGCCGGAGGAGCTTCGCTTCACGGAATACCGCAAGCTGTTCAGCTCTGCCTTCGGGCAATGGGCTCCGGTCATCATCGAGCAGTACCGGGAGCTGAACGAGAGGCTCGGGCATACCTGGGGGCTCGCGATGACCTCTCATCGCAAGCTGGAACGGAATGTATACGAGACGGGTTACGAGGATGGAACGAGGGTAATCGTCAATTATGGCTCTATTCCTTATGAGACGGAAGGGACGACGGTTAAACCGCTGGATTACGCTGTTTTGACCAAGGAGGTGGGGGAATGAAGCTGGGCCTGGAAAGAAGAAAGAGGATCAGCGGGCTTCTCTTCATCTCCCCGTGGCTGGTCGGCTTTGCCGCCTTCCTCGTCTATCCGCTGATCAAGTCCCTCTATATGAGCTTTCGTGAAATTCAGGCGGTGGCTGATTTGCAGATGACCTTCGTCGGCTGGGACAACTATTCGAAAGCGATTTTGAAGGACACGCAGTTTATCCCGTTCTTTTATAAGGCTATTCAGGATGCCATCGTTGAGATTCCGCTCATCCTTGTCTTTTCCTTCTTCATCGCCACTTTATTAAACCAGGAAACCGTAGGCCGGATGTTCTTCCGCGGAGCCTTCTTCCTGCCGGTGCTGATCGGCTCGGGCTTCGTGATGCAGCAGCTTCTGGGCCAGGGGATAGGCGGGCTGGATGCGGTGAAGGATCCGACGGAAATGATGCGCGAAGGCGTTGCCAACGGGCTTGCGGTGCCCGAAGCCATCGCTATGTACCTGCCGAATGATTTGGTCAAGACGCTGTCCGACATCATGGGCAGACTGACGATCATTTTCTGGAAGACGGGAATCCAGATTCTGCTCTTTCTGGCCGGACTGCAGGGAATTTCGGATTCGCTGTATGAATCGGCGAAATGCGACGGCGCCACTCCTTGGGAAATGTTCTGGAAAATTACGTTTCCGCTCATGACCCCGCTGCTGCTTCTCAACGGAATTTTCACGCTGGTGGACTCGTTCACGGACATGCGCAATAACGTTATGCGCTATATCCAGAAGGTGGCGTTCACCGATATTGAGTTCGGTTATGCCGCGGCGCTCGGCTGGATTTATTTCGTGTTCGTATTTCTGCTGATTGTGCTGATCTTCACCTTGACCCGCAAGAGCGTATTTTACGCAGGGGACAGGTAACACAGAGTGGGCGGCGCGCTTGCTTCAACGGCATGTCGGAAGCCATCCCAGTCTATGCGGCTACATGCGGAAGCATAAGGAGGAGGTTTAACGATGCAGACTGTTCGTACCCGCCCGAGTATCGGGGCAAGAATGGCTTTGGCCGCGGAAGGGATTCGCAGGTGGAAAATCGCATATCGCATCTACCGGCTGTTCATCTATCTCTTTCTGATCGGGCTGTCGTTCGTGTTCCTGTATCCGTTTCTCTTCATGATCTCGACCTCGTTCAAATCCCCGGGCGATCTGGTCGATCCGACGGTATACTGGATTCCGAAGCAGTTCAGTGTGAAGGGATATTTCGACGCCTACGCGGCTCTTAATTATTTGCCCTATCTGAAAAACACGGTCGTCCTGACGCTGCTCACCGTGACCGGCCAGATGCTGTCCTGCGCGGTAGTCGGCTACGGCTTCGCCCGCTTCCGCTTCCCGGGCAGGGAGCTGTTGTTCGCGCTCGCTATGTTTACCATGATAGTGCCTCCGCAAACGATCATCGTGCCGATGTTTATTCAATACAAGGAATTGAACTGGATCAATACGATTCTGCCCATGGTTGTGCCGAGCTTCTTCGCTAACGGACTGCGCGGGGCCTTGTTTATCTTCATCTTCCGCCAGTTTTTCCGCGGCTTGCCCCATGAGCTGGAGGATGCGGCCCGGGTGGACGGCTGCGGATCGCTGCGAACCTTCGTCCGTATCGTGCTGCCGGTTTCCATCCCGCCTTTACTCGTATCGGCGATCCTTTCAGTGGTCTGGCACTGGAACGATTTCTTCGAGCCGGCCATCTTCCTGGTCGACCGTGATAAATTTACTCTGCCGATGATGCTGCCCTTCCTCGGGCAGTCGCTGAACTCGATGTCGGGAGGGACGGCCAGCGCCAATGTGGGCCAGGCGACAACGATGGCCGGATGTGTCCTTGTCATCCTTCCAATCCTGATTCTCTATCTCGAAATTCAGCGTTACTTTATGAAGAGTATCGAACGCTCCGGAATTGTAGGATGAAAATGTTGGATGACAGTCTATTCCAGATATGTTAATATAAATTTGCTTGCAATTTAATACATTATTCAAACTACTAGGGGTGCCCTATATTCGGGCTGAGAGGAACGCAGATAGCTTCCAACTCTTATGAACCTGATCTGGTTAGTACCAGCGGAGGGAAGTAGTCACTAGGGTATTTGTATACCCTATTATTTCCGCAGACCAAGAACCGGGTTCATGAATGCCATGAATCGGTTCTTTTTTATTTATCCGATTCCCTCTCCCCCCCATGAAGAAAGGAGGTTCCTTCTCCATCCAGCCAATTTGCAGCCCATTCGGCTGAACTTGCAAGCGATTCTATGCAATTCTATTGATTTTCAACATTCAAGGAGGCGGTTCCAATGACTTTTACTCAACAATTACGGGAAACCAACCAGGATTTGTTCGAAATGATTTTCCATCATCCGTTTGTAGAAGGGATCGGCCGCGGAGATATTGCCAAAGAAGCGGTCATGCATTATGTAAAAGCCGATTTTGAATATTTGAACGCATTTATGAAAATCTATGCGATTGCCATGTCCAAGTCGGATACTCGCAGCGATATTGCCTTTTTCCATGAACAGGTAGGCTTTACCTTACACTCGGAAACCGGCCCGCATATGAATTTGTGCGACTATATCGGCGTTTCCTATAAGGAATTGCAGGGTCATCCACTCCCGCCAACTGCGGATCATTATGTGAAGCATATGATGTATCATGCCTATACCGGTTCACTCGGGGAAATCTACGCCGCTCTCTTGCCGTGCCCATGGACCTATTTGGAAATCGGCAAGGTGCTCATGGAGAAATATAAGCCTCAAGCGAACCATCCTTTTTATCGCTGGATTACTTTCTATGCCGACTCGGGAATAGAAGCACTCACCGAAACCTTGTGCAAGCGGCTCGATGCTTGTGCCGAAGAAGCCTCGGAAGCCGAGAAAAACCGGATGCGCGACGCCTTTCGAAAAAGCTGCCAGCTCGAGCTCTGCTTCTGGGAAATGTCCCTGACTTGCGAAACATGGCCCGCCGGAAACATTGGAGTGACTGCGCCATGAAGCGTGTTCCTTGTGCTCTCACCATTGCCGGAACGGACCCGACGGGCGGCGCCGGTATCCAGGCCGATCTGAAAACATTTCAAGAACTGCAGGTGTACGGAATGTCCGTCATTACTTCCGTTCTCGCGCAGAATACGACCGGAGTCCAGGATGTCGTCCATCATTCGACGGCTTTCATCGGTCGTCAACTGGATTCCGTTACAGAGGATATACCGGTTCACGCTTTTAAAACAGGCATGATTGCCAGCTTGGACATGATGGAATTGTTGACAAGGAAGATTCCGGAAATTAAAGCCCCTTATGTGCTGGACCCCGTCATGATAGCGACAAGCGGGGATGCGCTCATTGATCCGGATGCGCGCGCCTTCTTGAGGGACAGGCTCCTGCCGCTCGCCAGCATCGTCACTCCGAATATACCGGAGGCGGAGAGCTTGACCGGCGGTACGATTACAACGACAGCGGATATGGAGGAAGCGGCCGTAGCGCTCGTTAACCTGTACGGGGCCGGAGCCGCGCTTGTCAAAGGCGGACATTTACGCGGAGAAGCTGTAGATATTCTATACGACGGGGAAAAGCTGTACGCTCTGTCTGCGGATAGAATCGAGACGACCAACACGCACGGTACCGGTTGTACGTTATCGGCCGCGATTACCGCCTATTTGGCGCAGGGGCTTCCTTTATATGAGGCCGCACGTAAGGCCAAAGACTATATTACCGCGGCCATCCGCCATTCCTTGCCGCTTGGGAAAGGCAATGGCCCGACGAATCATTGGGCGCCGCGGATCGGAGGCAGCCAAGCATGAATCAGTCGATTATCGATCAAGTTCGCCGACAAGTGCCGTTTATCTATCACCTGACCAATCAGGTGGTCATGAATTTCAGCGCCAACGGGCTGCTCGCTTTCGGCGGTACGCCCGCCATGGCCAAATATATAGAAGTGGCGGAACCGCTGGCAGCGGCATCCGACGGGGTTCTGATCAATTTAGGCACACTCTCTCGCGATGAAGTGCCGGCATTGGTCAAAGCAGGTAAAGCCGCGAATCAAAAAGGGATCCCCGTCGTCCTTGATCCGGTGGCGATTGCTTGCTCGGCCTTCACTAAAGAAGCGGGGCGGGAGATACTGCAGGAGGTGAAGCTGGCCGCGGTCAAGGGCAATGCCGGGGAAATGGCTTATCTGGCCGATATTCCGTGGGAAACCCGCGGCGTCGATTCCATAGGCGGCGGCGATGCGGCGGCAGTGGCCGGGGAAGTGGCGAAGCGTTACAGCACGATAGCGGTCGTTACGGGGGAAACCGATTATATCGCGAGTGAGGACAAGCTGCTCGTTAATGAAACCGGCCATCCGCTGTTGACCAAAATAACGGGCGGCGGCTGTTTGCTAGGCTCGATTCTGGCCGCCTGCCTGACGACCGATGCCGATGCCCTGGAGCAAGCCTATACGGCCGTATCCTTCTACGGGCTGGCGGCGGAGTATGCGGCAGCCCGTCCCGAAGTACGCGGTCCCGGTACGTTCCTGCCCGCTTTTCTTGACGCTCTGTCCTACGACATTAAAGATTTGGAGGGGAAATAAATGAGAATTCAACGTGCGCAGCTTCGCAAATATTTTATTATGGGGAGCCAGGATTGCACACGAAGCCCCGAGGAAATATTGCTGGAGGCGGCGAAAGCGGGCATTACCGCTTTTCAATTCCGCGAGAAGGGCCCCGGTTCGCTGTCCGGCAGCGCAAAGCTGGAGCTCGGCAAAAAACTGCGCAAAATTTGTTCCGAATATGGTATTTTATTTATCATAAACAATGACGTGGAACTGATCGAGCCGCTTCAAGCCGACGGTATTCATGTCGGACAGCAGGATGAACGAACAGACACGATCCGCGCGCGCTTTCCCGATACGATCATCGGGCTGTCCGTGACGAATATCGAGGAGGCCAGTCGGCCTTCGATGGCCTGTGCCGATTACGTCGGGGCAGGGCCCGTATACCGCACGGCAACGAAAATCGATGCCAAAGAGCCCGTCGGCACCGCCTGGATCCGGGAGCTGCGCGCTTTTCTGCCGGAAATGCCGATGGTCGCTATCGGCGGCATCACACCGGACAATGCCCGCCTTTCACTGGATGCAGGGGCTGACGGCGTTGCCGTCGTCTCCGCCATTACGAAGTCCGGCAATATCCGGGAAACGGTCGCACGTTTATAAATACCACAACGTTTTACTTGTGAATGAAGAAAGGAACCCGTCCAATGTCTATGAAATTGCCCGAAGTATCGGCAGATGCACCGCAATGCGAGCTGACGGTCCTGAACGCCGGATTTTACCGGGCGTCCCTAAACATGCTGCATAAAGAGCGCCCCCGGCAACAAATCTGGGGGCCGGCATTATTCTTTCTTATCCGGCATCCGAAGAACGGTTATTTTCTGTTCGATACCGGCTATTCCACGCGTTTCCGGGAAGCAACCCGCCTCGTTCCATACCGATTGATGCGTTTGGCGACGCCGGTTCGCATTACGGAACAGGAGCACGCTCTGGTTCAATTGCAGGCGATGGGGGTTGAGCCGGATGAGGTGACGGTCATCTTGTCCCATATGCATGTGGATCATACGGGGGGAATCCATGATTTCCCCCGTTCTCAAATTATAGTCAACAAGGTGGAATGGGAATTTACGCAGGGGCGGTCCCCCTTAAGGCTGTTTCCCCACGCCTATCTTTCCTCTCTCTTTAACCAAATCGATCCGAATCGGGTCAGACTGATCGATTTCGATTCTTCCTCCGGATACGGTCCTTTGCCACAGGCTGTGGATCTGTTGGGCGACGAATCGCTTGTGCTTGTCCCGCTGCCGGGCCATTCCGTCGGACAGATGGGCCTGCTGATCAATCATACCCGGCAGGGAAGAGTCCTGCTCTGCGCGGATGCGGTCTACATGCAGGACAATTATCGTGACAGGCTGGCCGGAAGCCGGATCAGCCGGATAGCGCATTACGATTATTCGCAATATCTAAGTCAATTTGCGCTGCTGCACGATTTGGAGAAGGAGAACAGCGGTCTGACCATCCTGCCTTCTCACGACCCCGGAGTATATGAACGATATGTTCTGGGCAAAGGTCGGGCAGGCCAATAGATTATGGAAAACAGATCGCTGCCGTCATCCTTCCTCCCGTCTTAGGGATGGGGGAGACCCCTTGGGTGCGCCTCAGGGAGCCGCTGAAGCCTGGGCTTCGGCCGCCATGCACAAATAATAGGACAAGCCGGTTTGCTCGGCTTCCAGCATACCCCGGTGGAAATCGTCTTGGACGAAAAACCGGGCCTGCGCGGCAAATTCCGCTTCATTGATGGAATGTCCGTGCCGGTTCAGAAAATCAAGATGTGTGCGCAGATGCTTCATCACTTTTGCGTCGTCGAATTTCACCCCGCTCCTAAGGAACTCCGCCATCCCGTTCATAAAGCGTACGGCCTCCTTGGCCTGCTCGTTCAACTCCTCCGGTTGGATGGGCCCGGCTTCCAGGTCGTAGTTGTACTTTTCCTTCAAGTATTCGCTTTGTTCGTGCAGAGCTTCCTTCCATTCTTCTTCACTGTCGAAGCCTCTAAACATAGATTGGGTATCCATAGGCTCTCCTTCCTCGGTACTGCGAATCGTTTCCTCCAAAGTATGAATCAAATCCTCCAGTCTTCTCTTGCGGGCAAGAAGAAGCCGGCGCTGATCCGACAGGACGGATAACCGGTCTTGACCGCTTTCCAGCAGGTCTTTGATTTGCTGCAGCGGGAAGTCCAATTCCCGGTAAAACAGAATTTGCTGCAGCCGCTCCAATTCCTTCTTTCCATACAGTCGATAGCCCGCATCCGTCACCTCTCCGGGGTACAGAAGACCGATCTTATGGTAATAATGCAGTGCCTTGACCGTAACATGGGTCATCTCGGCAACTTCTTTGACGGTGTATCCCATCCGCCTTACCTCCTTCCACAAGCATTGTAAAGCCTCCCCTTGGGTCAGAGTCAATCCTTATTCCGTTTAATTGCCTTTGTAACTGAAGAATACACGGAAGAAAATTTTCCCTTCGAAATACTTTCAACCCCGTTGACTCTCCTCTGAGAGGAGGCCCTACAATGAGCCTCGGAATTCCGAATAATATTCACCTTGAAAGGAGAAGTAGGGAAAATGTCATCTCCCCGTGAGGCTCTTCGCAGCCGATATGTCCGGGCCGTTATGGTGTCCGGATTGTTCTCGCAGATCGGCATCTGGATTCGGAATCTATCCGTCCTGTTATTTGTTATGGAGCAAACCGGAGGAAACGCTCTGGCTGTTTCCATGATCTCTGTGGCCGAGTACGCGCCTATCTTCATATTCTCGTTCTTGGGGGGTGTATTCGCGGACCGTTGGCGACCAAGAAGAACGGTTATTTGGTGCGATCTTCTCAGCGCCCTATCGGTATTTGCCGTTCTGGCTTCCTTCGAACTGGGCGCGTGGCCGGCCGTATTTTTCACCACATTGTGTTCCTCCATTCTGTCGCAATTTGCCCAACCGTCCGGTATGAAGCTGTTTAAAATCCATGTGCCGGAAGATCAGGCCCAAGCGAGCATGTCCTTGCTGCAGACGATGATCTCTGTCTTTATGATTGTGGGGCCGATGCTGGGCACCGTTGTATATCAAAACCTGGGCATGGCTGCCGCAATCGCCATGACGGGCTTCTCGTTCCTGCTGTCTGCCGCCGCTATGGCCTTCATTCCGCCTGATCCCGAAGCGGGCAGCGCCGCGAAAGGGAAGACCTCCCTGTGGAAGGAAATGTCCGACGGAATCCGTTATGTGTTGTCGAGGCCGGTGCTTAGATTGCTCAGTATCAGTTTTGTGGCGGTTGGTCTCGGAGTCGGATTAATCTCGCCTCTCGGAATTTTTGTCGTGACCGAAAGGCTCGGATTGTCTCCGGAGTACCTGCAATGGCTGTTGATACCGTATGGCCTTGGAGAAATGGCGGGAGGCTTCCTCGCCTTCGGTGCGGCCGGCCGTATTCCTCCGCAGAGGCTATTGGTGCTTGGTCTGGTTATGAACGCCGCAGGGATTGCCCTAATGGGGGTATCCGGCGTCCTATGGCTGGCTATGCTGGCCCAGCTTATCATCGCTCTGTTTCAACCCGCCATCTTTATCGGAAATCATTCGCTTGTGATCCAAAATACGGACGTATCGTTCATAGGCCGGGTAACAGGCATCCGAACCCCTCTTATGACCGGTTCTATGGTGATTATGATGAGTTTATCCGGGGTTCTGAAGGAAATGTTTCCGCTCATTGTCCTGTATTCTGCTGCAGCTCTGTTATTTATCATCGGAACGTTAGTCGTCCTGCCGCTTCCGGGGACTAAGAGCGAGACACTGGGAGCGGACAAGAACTAACGATGACGCAAGCGGGGAGAAGATTCTTAATGCTTCTACCCCGAGGAAGGAGTAAACGGAGCAGGCAAAAATAGGCTATAATCATACTTTCCCTGTGTACAGCGGGCTGGATATGCTATTCTGAAAGGAACTATTTTCGGGAGGCGATGTTTATGGTTAGCAGTGTATATGTCGTTCAGGGGCTCATTCGAGGGGGGACCGCATCATTCGCCCTATAAACTGTGATCCCCCTCAGAATCTGAAAGGGGTATCCTATTGTTCAACCATAAGCAAGCGGAGACATATTTAAACCGGTACGGTGAGCGGCTCGGCGTCCCTTGGTCTGCGAGCAAGCAAACTTATCCAGTAGCGGTTGGCCGGGCAGTGCCGGTCCGATCTGGAGCCAACCCTAGTTCAGGGGAGGCCGGACATGGAGCTTCCTAGAGATTTACGGCAGGCTATTGATGTAGAGATCGCGCTGCGCTCATCCAAGCAGCTTGCGGTCGCCGCGGCGAGGCTGTCCAGCCGCTATCGCACAGGCTTGTCTTCGGGAAGCGGCAAGTTTCTGCAATCACAGGAGGATGTGGAAGCTTATGCGGCATTTCGCCTTCCAGCCACTTTTGCAGCGGTATATTCGACGGCAAGGGAGGTTCAAGAACGGCTTCCGGGCTGGTCCCCCAATACTTTATTGGACATAGGGGCCGGTCCGGGTACGGCTATGTGGGCAGCGGCCGCTGTATGGCCGGGGCTGATCAGCCGGATAACGCTCATGGAACGCGAGGAAGGCATGATTGATCTTGGCAGACGTTTGGCTGCCCATTCATCCTTCTCCGCAATTCGGGAAGCCCATTGGCGCAGGCTTGATCTCAGAGGGAGATGGGGCGTCAGCGCGCATGATCTGGTGATCGCGTCTTATGTGCTGGGAGAGATGCCTTCCAGCGACTGCGAGGCTATCATCGGCAAGCTCTGGGAATCGACCTCCCACACATTGGTTATCATCGAGCCGGGCACACCGGCAGGGTTTGCGCGTATCCGGCAGGCTCGGGAGCTGTTGCTGTCTATGGGAGGTCGGATTATAGCTCCATGCCCTCATGAGAACCGATGTCCTATGTCCGGGCGGAACTGGTGCCATTTTGCGGCGAGGGTATCGCGCTCGCGGCTTCATCGTCTGGCCAAAGCGGGGGAACTCGCCTATGAAGACGAGAAATTTTCTTATATCTGCATTTCTCGGGCAGGCGGAACGACGATTCCAGGAAGAGTCATCCGCCATCCCCAGGTTCATACAGGGTTTATCCGGCTCGAGCTTTGTACCCCGCTAGGGCTGGATGAGACGGTCGTCACCCGCAAGGACCGCGATCGGTTCCGCAGGGCGCGCCATCTTCGTTGGGGCTCGCCTGTTCCAGGCCCGGACGATAGAGAATAGGCCACATGCCTTTTTGCGGGCGTTACGGCTGCATCACGGTGTATTACAAGGATTCAGGAAGCAGTTCCCATCGCGGGACTGCTTTTCTTTGTGGGAGAAAATGGCCTTGTCTGGAATTCTTTATATGTAACAGGAGAGGGCCACCTGCTCTGGGAAAATTTAGTATGCACAGCTCGTGAAAACATGTTACATTTTATATAATCAGAAAGAGCACGAACCGGCCGTCATAAGGGAGGAAATCGGGAATATGCCAATCTGCATTGCTTTATTACGGGGAATTAACGTCAGCGGGCAGAAGATTATAAAGATGGATCAGTTGTCCGCTATTTTCGAATCGTTAGGCTTTCAAAATGTGCAAACCTATATACAAAGCGGGAATGTTGTTTTTCTAGCGGTGGAGGAGGAAAGCGAGGTCCGGGTCCATAAAATCGAAAGCCGGCTCCAGGAGGAACTTGGTTATGAGGTTACCGTAGTTCTAAGAACGATGGAGGAGTTGAAGGAGGTTGTGGAACGGAACCCTTATGACCTGCCTTCCCTCACTCCGGATGAGAAGGTGTATGTCAGCTTTCTTAGTGGGGAACCGGCGCAAGAAGCCAAGGATCGGTTATTGTCTTATAAAAATGAAATAGATGATTATCGTCTCCGCACCCGGGAAGTTTACATTCTATGCCGCAAAGGCTACGGGAAATCTCTGTTTTCCAATAATTTTCTCGAGAAAAAGCTTGGTCTGGCGGCTACGACACGCAACTGGGCCACAGTCAAAAAGCTTGTAGCAATGGCCGAAAGCTTAAGGAGCAAAGGATAAGGAGGGACACGACAATGAGTGATTTCCATACGTTGAGCACAGAGGAATTACACGAATACCGTTTCCGGCTGCAAGAGCAGTATAACCGGTTCCGTAGCCAAAAGCTGAAACTGGATATGTCCAGAGGGAAGCCTAGTCCCGAACAACTGGATTTGGCTAACGAAATGCTGGGTCTGATCCGCTCCGGGGATGATTTTCTGGCCAAGAATGGTGTAGATACCCGTAACTATGGGGGCTTGGAGGGGATTCCCGAGGCGAAGGAGTTGTTCGCCCCAATGCTGGAGGTTCATCCGGAGGAAATCATCATAGGCGGGAACTCCAGCCTCAATATGATGCATGATACGATAGCTAGAGCTATGCTGCATGGAGTATGCGACAGTGAAATTCCGTGGGCCAAGCTGCCTGTTGTCAAATTTCTGGCCCCCGCACCGGGGTATGACCGGCACTTTGCTATCTGTGAGCTGTTCGGCATCGAAATGATAACGATAGACATGCTGCCGGACGGGCCGGATATGGATACGGTAGAGAGGCTCGTGAGCGAGGACGAAGCAATCAAAGGAATATGGTGTGTGCCCAGATACAGCAATCCGGAGGGGATCACGTATTCGGATGAAGTGGTCGACCGGCTGGCCTCGATGAAGACGAAGGCCGGCGATTTTCGAATTTTCTGGGATGACGCCTATGCCGTACATCACTTAACCGATCGGCCCGCATCGCTGAAGAACATTTTGACGGCATGTAAAGAAGCCGGTAATCCGAATAGGGTTTTCCTGTTCGGATCTACATCGAAGATCAGCTTCTCGGGATCCGGCGTAGCCATGATGGCATCCAGTCAAGGGAACCTGGATTGGACGAGGAAGCTTCTTTCCGCAGAAACCATCGGCCCCGACAAGATTAATCAGCTTCGGCATGTCCGCTTTTTTAAGAGCTTGGATGGAATCATGGAGCATATGGCCAGACACGCGGCTATCCTGCGGCCCAAATTTGAGCGGGTGCTTGAAATCCTCGATTCCGAATTGGGCGGTAAATCGATAGCTTCCTGGAGCCGGCCTCAAGGAGGATATTTTATCAGTCTGAACACATTGGACGGCTGCGCCAAAGCGGTGGTCGAGATGGCAGCCGGCGCGGGAGTCGTGCTGACCAAGGCAGGAGCCACCTATCCATACGGTATAGATCCCCGTGACCGGAACATACGTCTCGCCCCTTCGTATCCGTCTATGGAAGAGCTGACGACTGCTATTCAAGTGCTGTGCCTATGTGTTCAGTTAGTGTCTATTAACAAGCTGTTGAAGGATGGGTCCAAGTAATGTCCGGAGAAGCTCTGGCCGTTCAGACCTGTATTGAAATCCGCAGGGAAATCCGGGGGATAGAGGAAATCATCACCGAAGCCTCCTATGAAATGAAGCTTTACGAAGACGAAATCACAGTCAGACGGGAAAGATTTCCGCTTCATGATGTTTTCGACATCTCCTTTTTCCGCAATCACCGGGAGGAGGGGGCGATTGGTTTTTTATATTTGCACACAAAGAATGGAGTCCGGACCTTCTATATTAGGGAAAATCCTGACATGCTTATTGAAGTCTACAAAAAATTGTCCGCAAAAGAGCTTTAGCCGATATACGACAACACCTGCCGCTGAGGCAGGTGTTTTTATTTTTTTGCCACATAAGAGTTCCTATTGGCTTAAAAACTTTCACTTTCGCAGAGCGAAATTGGTCCAAAGGTTTGATGTGACTGGCTGATGAAATATAAGTTTGGATATAGATCCTGCACAAACTATCGCTTTCTACTTTGAAAATCCGTCTATTTTCATTTTCTTCTGGTGCCGTTGCAAGCGGGAATGGCGCGTCTAATTGGAAAAAACGACTTAACTGTATTCTATACAGTTAGATTCCAGCGAATGGCAGAAAGTGATTGAAGTAAATGGAAAAACTCCATTTAGAATCGAGTTTTTTTGCTGAAATCGCCTTTTGAGCGCAAACTAGCTGCAGGTTTTCCACTTAGTTTCCGTCTTTCGCCCTCAGAGGAACAAACTAGCTGTATGAAATCCAGTTAGACGTCCATGACGAAAGAGTTGGATACGTTACCGAGCTTTTCGACAAAGAATCGTTGCGAAGTTATTGCAGTTTGGCAAAATGCCGGACAAGGAAGTCCCGGAATTGTAGGGCCGCCCGGGAAAGGTAGCGGTTTTCCAGCCAAGCGATATGGAAGGTGCGCTGACAAACAGGACGGTCGATACGAAGCTTAATTAAAGGTGTTTCCGCGTCCCCTTTGCAAGCACCGACGAAAGCGACGCCGAGTCCGGCCCGAACCAGGTTGCCGATAGCGGTCGGTTCGTCAACTTCGCACACGACGTTAGGACGAAATCCCGCGGCCCGGCAGAATGCATCATTCATCTTTCGAAACGGATACCCCTCCTTATAGCCGATGAATGGCTCATGGGCCACCTCGCTCAAGCAGATGCTGTCCCGCTCCGCCAATCGGTGCCCGCTAGGCACGGCCAAGTAAACCTCCTCATTCAACACAGGAAGAGCACAAATTCCAGGCTGTTCAATCGGCATCGCGGTAAAACCAAAATCGACCTCGCCATTCTCAATCAATTGCCCCATATCTTCCATGGAGGCTTGGGTAATGCGAAAGTTGACCTTCGGGTATTGAGCCAGGAATGCGCCTATCGGCTCGGACAGCCGGTTGAGGGTCGATGTCGCCAAGTAAATGCTGCCGTGCTCCATACCCGCCAGATCGGCGACTTCTCTTCTTCCTTCTTCCAGCAGCGATAACGCGGCCTCCGCTTTCTTCAAAAATGCTTTGCCGTATGCATTAAGCCGAATTTGCCGCCCTTGACGGTCAAACAGCGGGACGCCCAAATCCTCCTCCAGCCGGGAGATGGTCTTGCTTAATGCGGGTTGAGCAATATGAAGCTCCTGGGCCGCCCGGGTCATATGCTCGAGTCTGGCGACGGTGCGGAAATAGTGTAGCTGCAGTAATTCCATAGCCCATTGGTCCTCCATTCATATACTTCAGTATATATATGCATAAATAAAATAGTATTTTTCTTTATGTATTACTCATTGTAGAATGAATTCTGCCGGAGGACAATCGGCAATTTATAAGCAGTTGGGTTGGACCGGATGGGAAAGGAGAGGAAAAAATGGAGAGCGGCAGACCGCAGAAAGCCGGAGAGAGCCTGATGCGTATTCTTGCCGTCACTTTGGTTCTTACAGTGATGAGCGCAACTATGTTCAACATCGTACTTCCCGAAATCCGCCTGGACTTTCATCTGACCTATGCGCAGGTGAGCTGGGTCTCTTCCGCCTATATGCTTACCTATGCCATAGGCTCGGTGACCTACGGGAAATTGGCCGATATTTATAAGCTCAAGCATTTGCTGACCTTCGGGTTGATTTTTTTCGCGGTCGGCTCCATGATTGGCCTGGCTTCCCAAGCCTACTGGATGGTGCTTCTGGGCCGGGTTTTGCAGGCCGTTGGCGCTTCAGTCATTCCTGCTGCCGCCATGATCATCCCCAGCCGGTACTTTCCCCCGGAAACCCGTGGGAGAGCCTTAGGGCTATCCGCCGCAGGACTGGCGCTCGGCAGCGCCGTTGGACCGGTCGTCTCTGCACTTGTCGTCAGTCTGGTTCATTGGCGGTGGCTGTTCTGCATGCCGCTGCTGGTTTTGCCTATGCTGCCTTTATTTCGCAAATATTTAGGTGATGAGGAGAGGAAGAAGGGAAAATACGACGGGCTGGGGGGAAGCTTGTTGGCCGGAGCCGTCGCCCTGCTGCTTCTGGCCGTCACATATGAAAAGGGCGGATTGGCAGCCGCCGGCTTAATAGGCTTCTTGTTATTTATAGCGCGAATCCGCTATACGGCGGAACCTTTTGTCCGGCCTCATCTGTTCAAGAATAGAAGCTACTCGCTTGGCTTGGTAATGGCCTTTCTGGCGGGAGGGATTGGCTACTCCTTTCCTTTTCTAAGTCCGCAGCTTTTTTCCAATGTTTATCATTTGGTCCCGGGAGCGATCGGGCTCGCCATGTTTCCGGCTGCCATTTCTTCCGCCTTGCTGGGAAGAATTTTATGGCGGGTTCCGTCGCCGCTGTCATGTACAGCAAAGTGATGGACCATGGCCCCATCGTCGCCTTCAATCCGATAAACGCTTATTCTAATGCGTTTGTTTTCAGCAACATTTATTTTTTCCTGGCGGTTGGGTATACGGGAATTATTGTGTTGTATTATCTGCAATTCGACAGGGAGGCGAGAAAGCGGCGAAGTCTGGCAGGAGGTATGGCGGAAGGCTAGAATCGGGGAGAATTCAATGTCTACGACAAACGTTTCAAATGGCTGTAAGCTTTGTTCGCAATCAACTGGGTTCTTGGGTAATACGGATATTACCATAGATGTGATCGTAGGTCGTCATCACTTTCTGATCGGGAAGAGACGGATTAATGAAACTTGTCAGCGCAGCCCAGCGGAAGCTGGAAGCTGCCAGAGGATTATAAGCAAAATAGACAGATGAAAGGATGGATAGAACATGGCCCTGTGTGAATTTAGACATTCCTCAGCTGCCCTGAGTGTGGGAAGAAATCTCCGTGTGAAGCGGCTTTATATTAGATCAGAGGGAGGGGAACAAAGATGAAGGCAGCGGCTTTTCATTCCTTCGGCCCTCCGGAGGTTCTGCAGCTTGTGGATTTAGAGGCGCCGCATGCGGGTCCCGGCCAGGTCCGGGTTCACGTTAAGGCGGCTGGCGTGCAGCCATTCGATACTGCGGTGCGAACCGGCTGGCAGCCACCGGGCGCCTCCGTGAAGTTCCCGCAGATTCCGGGCAATGAATTCGCGGGTGTGGTGGATCAAACCGGGGAGGGGGTCAGCGGCTTCTCCATCGGTGATGAAGTGCTGGGCTACCGGATATTGGGATGCTATGCCGAATATGTCGTCGTCCCTGCCGATCAGCTCGTCCTCAAGCCGCAGGGCATGCCCTGGGAGGAAGCCGCCGTCCTGTCCGCCTCCGGCCAGACCGCGTATACAGCGCTGCGGGAGCTTGAAGTGGGGCCGGGCGACACGGTACTGATTCATGCGGCGGCAGGTGGAGTAGGTACTATGGCGGTGCAGCTGGCCAAGGCCTGGGGCGCGACCGTGATCGGCACCGCCAGTGAGCGCAACCACGACTATCTCCGCTCGCTGGGCGCGATTCCCGTCACCTATGGTGACGGTCTGGTCGCCAGGGTGCGGGCGCTGGCACCGGACGGAGTGGATGCGGCCTTCGATGCCATCGGAGGCGAGGCGCTCCATGCATCGGTGGAGCTGGTGCACAGCAAGAACCGCATCGGCACGATTGTCGACCATGCCCTTGCGGAGCGGCTGGGCGTGCGCGGCATCCGCAGCCAGCGGTCTGCCGCACGGCTGGCCGAGCTTGTCGGCCTGTATGTTCAAGGCAAGCTGTTTGTCCATGTCTCAGGCAAATATCCGCTGCATCAGGCCGCTGCTGCTCACCGGCAGGTTGAGAGCGGCCACGTTCGCGGGAAGATAGTCCTGACGATCGGCTAGAGGGGATGGGCAGCGGTTTTGGAGGCTCTCGCTTGTCAAACAAACGGTAGAGATGCACGACGAAACGGTCTCTGCAGGCCAAAGGGTTACGATAACCGTTGGTTTCCCGGGAAAGGCACGCGTCATGGATCGTCCAAAAGAAGACGTTTCCTGCACTTTAGAGCAGGAGCGTTTTCTTTTTTTCGTGTCGGTTTGAATTTGCATGCTTGTTTTGATATCATTTTTCAAAAAGTTAATGTTTCCGATATATTTCGAGGATGAACGGCAAATGGTTTTCTTGATGGAATGGAGAGCTCTATTTGTTAACGTTATCTACGTTTAAGATAAAGAAAAGGAAGAAAGCAATGAAACCTATTTTCTATGCCCTGATTCTTTTATTATTAATGCCGTTAATGACCCCTTTCCAAAATACAGCATACGCCATGGAAGAAGAGAAGCCTGTAACGCTTCATAGTGAAGCGGTTATTTTAATAGACGGAACTACCGGCCAGGTCTTGTATGAGAAAGACAGCGACCGTCCGATGTACCCGGCGAGCATCACGAAAATCGTCACCGGTATTATCGCTTTGGAGAACGGGAATTTGGAGGATATGGTAACGGTTAGCGAAGCAGCCCGCAATGTAGAAGGGACCCGGGTATACTTGCTGGAAGGAGAGCAGGTTCCGCTATTGAAACTGGTGCAGGGAATGCTGATCAATTCAGGCAATGATGCCGCTACCGCGATAGCGGAATATTTTGACGGCAGCGAAGCGAAGTTTGCCGAACGGATGAACGAGTTTGTCCGCGACAAGATTGGGGTTACGAACACCACCTTCCAAAATCCGCACGGCCTGTTCAATGAAAATCACCAAACGACCGCACGCGACATGGCGCTAATTACGCAGTATGCCATGCAAAATCCGCAGTTTCGCTCCATAGTTGGAACGAAGGAGCTGGGGTGGAACGGGGAAGGCTGGAAAACGACCATTTACAATCATAACAAGCTTCTATGGCGGTATGAGGGAACCACTGGAGTGAAGAACGGGTATGTGGACGAGTCCGGCCATACATTAGTAGCCTCCGTTAAGAGAGGGGACTCCGAATGGATTGCCGTAACCTTGAAAGCCGCTTCATCCGAATTCGCCTATAGCGATATGGAAGCCTTGTTCAATTACGGCTTTGAACAATTCCGGACAAACCGGGTTGTCTTGAATCCTTCCCTCTTCCAGACTTATCTGGACCGCTATGTCATTCCGGAGGAGCTGGTCTTCACAAGCAGGAAGGATGAAAATTTCGTTATCCAAATCAACGATGCCTCGGGACAAATGGTCGTATCAAGCCTGGAAGGACAGAACCTGTATACCGAAGATTTGGAGTCGATCGCTGCGGCAGCTTCCAGGAATAGGAGTTCCGAGAAGCAGCAGGAGGATAACCCGGAAGGCGCCTCGATAGAGAAAAAGGCGGTTCCCTACAAGCTTGGCACCGGCACCACCTTTGTCCTAACCATTTTCATCACACTCGTATTCCTGATCTTGAGGAAAAGAATAAAGAGAAAAAATGCTCTATAGTCCGTGTTTTCGATAGCTGCAGCGAACTCTTGCAAAAGGGGGAGGCTGCTTTTTTATTTCTCAAAAAAAATAGAACAGCATCATGTCAATTTATGGTATGTTAAACTCATCGGTGGCGAAATAGCGGTTTCACAGACACAGGAGTCCCTTTGATTTGTTATTTTCGTCATTCGCAAATCCTCTTGGCATGGAGTGATAAAAAAATGAATTTGAGCGAGCTTGCCAAACAAGTGGAGACAGGGAAGTTCAAGCAGCATCTGGAAAAGCATTTTCCGGAAGATGTGGCTTTACGTTTGGGCGGGATGACCGCTGCGGAGATCGAGAGGGAATTCAAGCAAGTAATCCAAGTTCCCATCCGGTTATCCGGGGAAATGGGCCATGAGCTGTTTGAATTATTTTACACGGCCTCGTGGTTTAATCTGTTTGACCGATTGCAGGTACCTGCCGATGGTATGCTTTTTGAAATCGCTGCGGGGGACACGGTTTATATTCCTAAAGCATTGGATGCCTATTCCAGTGTCGCGAAATATGTTACCGCTAATCTAAACAAGGAATTATCCGAAAATTTTATGAGGAAGACGGCAAGCTTACGGATCGACATTCGGGTAATCCAGGATGACGGCATTCATATTTTGGATTATTATCCGGAAGGATCCTTCGATGTTGTATCCCTTCACCATGCCGTCAATGATATTATTCAGACGATCATAGCAAACCAAGAGGGAATCGATACAGTAAATAGCAATTGGTGGACGATAGAGCCTCAGATGCTGCAAGCCGTGATGGCCTATCACAACCGGGGGGAACTAAAAAATGCGGCATACGGGGGCTTTATCGGCATCATCGAGACTTTGGGGAAATTGTTAAAGCCGGGAGGGTACATGATTTTCGATAATTGTACGCATGAAGGTTACGAAAAACTGGGTTATTCCTCGGAATTTCACAGCGCCTACATTCAGCTGGCCAGGGAATGGATACAGGAAGCGAATCTGGGATTGGAAGAAGTAAAGTTGGAGGCATACGACAGCAAGTGGTGGATGGTTTTGCGCAAATTGTGAAGAAGAGAATGGAATATTCCGGACGTTTACACGCATAGAAGGGCTCTTGCAGGCGAGGAATGTCCGGAAGGGAGGAAACAAGACACACTTGAACATGTCGGAAATATTTTGCAATACATATTGGACCGGCATGGCGGCCGTATGGATGAACTACGAAGGTCCTAGAATTAACTGGATTAAGGGATTAATAGATTTTATACAGCAAATTCGCTGCAATGAAGCAATGGATAGATGACCTGAGAAAAGATCGCTGCCATTAGAAGCGGAGACGGGTCATAA
Organism: Paenibacillus residui; assembly: GCF_042677205.1. Classification (NCBI taxonomy): domain Bacteria; kingdom Bacillati; phylum Bacillota; class Bacilli; order Caryophanales; family Paenibacillaceae; genus Paenibacillus; species Paenibacillus residui. Next base: position 133,222 of record NZ_JBHTIU010000028.1, on the reverse strand, counting down.
GAAAAGGAGGAACAGGTATGAGGAGAAAAAAACAACGGCGGAGAGCCGCGCTGGCCGTAACCGCAGCCACCACATTAATCAGCTCCGCAGCGGCATGGGCAGAAGCGGCGCCGGCGGCAGCGGAAGCCTATACGGGGAGCGGCCCGGCCGCACAGGGGACGACGGATAAAATTCCCGGCTTCCATCTGACATTCGAAGGCGTCATGGTGAATTTGTCGAATCCTCCGGTGCTGGTGGGCGATACGATGATGGTTCCGGCCCGGGCTCTGCTGGAGGGGCTCGGATATCGGCTGGAATGGGACGACGCCGAGGCCGCTTTGACGGCCAGCCGCCCGGCAGGCCCGACGCTTAAGTATTGGGTAGGTCGCCAGGAGGCGGTGAGAGAAGGAAGTACGGTGTACACCCTTCCGGAAGCCCCTTACCTGGACGAAGGACTGCTCTGGATTCCTCTTCGTCCGGCGGCGGAGATGAGCGGGCTGGAGGTGCTGTGGAATGCTGCGGACCGATCGGTGACGGTCAGAGATCCGGATGCCCGGATAGCCTTCAGCGTGGGGACCCGGGCGGACAGCGGGGGATACGGCACGCCGGAACGTTTGCTCGATTATATGAAGCGGGAGATGAGGACAGATATCCGCTTCACCTTAATTCCGCCCGATCATTACAGGGAGAAGGTGAACCTGATGATTGCCGCCGGCGATCCGACCGATTTGATGCTGATCGCGCGGCCGTATGATTATGATGATGAGCTGTTTCGCTCGATCGCTTCCGATCTTACGGATTTGCTGGAGGACTTCCCGAGGCTTCGGGCGCTGGCCGAGAGCGAATCGCACTCTGTACGAACGATAGACGGCCGGGTATATGGCATCCCTCGGCCATTCGACTCCCAGAATGCCGCTTTCCCGGTCATTCGCCAGGATTGGCTGGACAGGCTCGGTTTAGCCACTCCGAGAACGATGGATCAGCTATATGAGGTGCTTTGGAAATTTGCCAAAACCGATCCCGACGGTGACGGAAAGGACAACACCGTTGGTCTGACAGGTCGGTTGACCGTTAACGGACTTGGTTCCTTCACCTGGGTGGAGCAGGTCTATACCGGGAGCCCGGCTCGTTTTGCCGTGAAGAATGGAGAGGTGCTGGATGCAGCGGCGGAAGCCGGCGAGCGGCGGGCGCTGGGCTGGCTCGCCCGTGCTTATGAGAATGGAGTGCTGGATCCGGAGGCTCCCATTGTAAAGGATGAGCATGTCACCGAGCGATTGCTGCAGAACCGGGCCGGAGCAGCGGCTTTGACGCTCGATCAGGCGGCCGCGCTAATGGCGGATTCGGACCTTACGGACAAGTGGGCTCCGATTTGGGTTCCACTGCCTTCCCTTGGAACCGAGACGACGGAGCCGGTCGCTCCATGGAATGCGGAAGGTTCGGGCACATATATTATTCCGCGCACGGTTCCTCATGACAAGGCCATGAAAATTTTGGAGTGGCTGGATCAAGGATTAGCCATGCAGCAATCCGGGGAATGGGAACGAGTCCCCGGAATGGAAGAAGCAGACCGCTCCGCGGTTGCGAATTTGTTCGGAAGCACAGATCTGCTGCAGTCCTTCGGAAGCCCGGTCCAACAGCTTCCCGATGCCGTCCGACAACGGTATGAGGAAACGGTTGCCGATTGGCGCCAAGCTTCATATGAACGGAAAACGCTGCCCAAAGCCGACCGTGTACTTCGCAACAAGGAGTATATCCAAATGAATGAAGAGCTGGAGAAGCTGAAGGTTCATGTCATCATCGGAAAGGCGACGCTTGAAGATTGGGACCGTCACATCGAAGAAATGAAGAAATCCGACACCTATCGGCGGATGATGGCCGAGCTCCAGGCGCTGCTGTCTGAATGAGGAAGAGTTAGGGGGCGTCTGAGAGGACGCCTCTTCTTTCTGCTTAGAAAATCATTCTGTTATATCAATCAGCCAGCCGGCCTTGCATTCTGCGCTGTCCGGGATGTCTATATGGTAAAATGAACAAAAAGGCGAGGAGGCCGGAGAGATGTTTGTGAAGGAAGAGGGGAGCCGGGATTCTCCCATGCTTGTATTGATCCATGGCGGAGGAGTCAGCGGCTGGATGTGGGGCCGGCAGGTGGATTATTTTCAAAATTGTTATCGGGTGGTCCCCGATCTTCCCGGCCATGGAAAGAGCAGAGACATCCCGTTTCAATCGATTAACGATACAGCCCGACAGATCATAGAAATCATTCAAAATAAAAGAAACGGTCGGGAGGTGACTCTTGCCGGCTTCTCTCTCGGGGCGCAAATAGCGTTTGAGGTCCTTAGTTTGCAGCCCGAAATTGCCGATTATGCGGTGATTAACAGTGCGCTTGTCATTCCGATGAAGTCTATTCGTCCTTTCCTTAGACCCATGACTAAACTATCGATGCCGCTCGCCAAAAACAGAAGATTCGCCAAGCTCCAGGCCAAAGCACTGTATGTAGGCGAAGAGCAATTTGAAGCGTATTATAAGGAATCCAGCAGCATGAGCACGGACACTCTTCTTCGCATTCTTGAGGAAAACATGTCCTACCGAATTCCGCCGGGCTTCGGGCAGAGCCATGCCAAGATTCTCATCTTGGCCGGAGGAAGGGAGAAAAAAGCGATTCTCCAATCCGCCGCTGCCCTAGCCGAAAGTAACGATTACTGCGCGGCTTATACCGTTCCTGGAATCGGACACGGCATTTCTCTTGCCGCCCCCGGTCTGTTCAATCAAATTTTGGAAGCCTGGATGACGGACACGGACTTGCCGGAGGGAGCCCGCCCGCTGAATGGACAAAGAGGGGCGCGCAGCGATCACTGATCCGGTGCCTCAAGCGAATGAATACCACACTCTAACCGATGCCCGGACCGTCAACTCTCCGGGCTGGATGGGAGTGGCCGCACTTTCCGCAAGCATGGGGGCTTGATAGAAGAGAGGTTCAACGGAGCGTGAGAGCTCCTGAACTTTACCGGGTACTGCGGCAAGGGAGACCCCCAGTGCACGGGCCAGTGCCGCCGCCTTGCGCCGGGCGTCGCGAACGGCCAACGAAAGAGCCTCGTTACTGTACCTTTCGGGATGAGCCAGGGTGAATCGGATGCCGGTGACGATGTTGGCTCCATGAGCTACGGCGGTGTCAACAATAGCTCCTGTTTGCTCCACTTTCCCGGTACTGATTTGCAGAAGATGGGTCACTTTATACCCCCGAAAGACGGACTGGCCCTCCGGATAATCGTATTGGGCTTCAATCCGGTAATCGGACGTCTGGATTTTCTGCTGGGGGATTTGGAGCTGCTGCAGGGCCTGGATGATGTTCGTTACTCTACCGGCATTCTCGGACTGGACCGTCTGCAGGACGGGGCCTTCCGATACGGCCCCCAACACGATCAAGGCCTGATCGGGAGGAGCTTGCAGCGCTCCTTCCCCCAGCACTTCGATTACGGACGGGGACGGAGTGCGGAACGGGAACTTGTTCATTGGATAACCATACATGGCCGGACTCCTTTCTTATCAGTATAGAAAGCTTTGGGCTAGAGGAGAATTTACCTTAAATGTATGGGAAACTGGCCGGGAAGATTCTTGCCGAGACATAGTTCAACGAAATTTCCGGCCATTTGAAACAGGCAGCACCGTCTGGACTCCCAAAAAACCAATCGTACTAGGATAATGTTTGGTTTAGCGATGCAGTTGGAAAAATAAAATCCATCTTGGTAGGAGGATAACCGCATGAAAGACGATCGTATTGCCCCGCTTGAAGCGTTGGAGCAGGGTATTTTTCTGATAAGCGGAATAATGGCTTCCGGCAAATCCACCGTCGCCCAACAGCTCGCCGAACGCTTTGCCAGAGGGGTCCATCTCCGGGGGGATACCTTCCGTCGAATGATCGTTTCCGGGCGGGAAGAGATGCTGCCGGACGCTACGGAAGAAGCGGTGAATCAATTGAATTTGCGCTACCGAATTGCCGCCTCCGCCGCGGACGAATATTGCAGGGCCGGCTTCGCCGTTGTCGTGCAAGATGTTATCGTGGGCCCAAGCCTCGAACGGTTAGTGGATTGGATCCAGAGCCGTCCTTTATTCGTCATTGTTTTGAATCCGAATATGGAAACGGTAGCCCGTAGAGAAGCCGCTCGCCCCAAGAAAGGCTATGGCCCCGGCTCCTGGACTATTTCCGGACTGAATGATGTGCTCATCAAAGAAACCCCGCGAATCGGATGGTGGCTGGATAGCTCGGATCTGACGCCGGAGGAAACGGTGAATGAGATTCTGGAAAAGGCGTGGACTCTTGCCCGGATCAAGTAAAGATAACGGCCAGGAGACCTTAAACCGCAAGGTAGGCATAAAGCGGGTTACGTTGGTCAGCGCCGAATTAGTCAGGTTAAACATTTATATAATTAATAATTAATGTCATTAAATAATGGTGAATATCCCGCGCCATATTCCGCAAATGAGGAGTTCCTTTCAGACTGTGATAAAATGGGGTTAGCAAGTTTTTCGCGCATTGGCATGGACAAGTTTATCCCAATGATCACATCCATCCGCAGAAAGAAGTGAGTGATAGTGAAGCTAAGTGTACTGGATCTGGTTCCTGTCCTGGGAGACGCCGATTCGGCAACGGCTCTGAAACAGGCGGCCGAGCTTGCAGGAACGGCGGAACAGCTAGGGTATCATCGTTACTGGGCGGCGGAGCATCATGATCTCCCCCATTTGGCCTGCCCGGCGCCCGAAGTGCTGCTGGCCTATATTGGAGCGCGGACACATCGGATTCGCCTCGGATCGGGAGCGCTTCTGCTGCCGCATTATTCGCCGATGAAAGTGGCGGAGACCTTCCGGCTTCTGGCCGCATTGTGCCCCGGACGGATAGACCTGGGAATCGGCCGGGCGCCCGGGGGATCGGCTCATGTGAGCATCGCCTTGAGCGGCAATTTTCTGGAAAATGTCAGAAAGATGCCGGAAACGCTCGAGGCTCTGGCCGAGCTGCTGACGGACCGCTATCGGTTGGACGGGCAATCGGTTACCGCACGCCCGATTCCGCCTTCTCCGCCGGAAATATGGATGCTTGGCACGAACCACCGCAGCGCTGCCTATGCATCCAAGCTCGGAGCCGGATATGTATTCGGTCATTTCATGAGCGATCGGGATGGGGAAGAAGTATTGTCTACCTACAGGAAGGAGTTCCAGCCGTCTTCTCTTACCCCGGAACCTCGCGCGATGGCAGCCGTCAGCATAATCTGTGCGGAAACCGAGGAGAAGGCTTATCGGCTGGCGGCCGAAGGGAGGGCCCGGTTTGAGCCTAAAGAGTTGCCCAAGGATGGGGCTGCCCGGGAACATCAAGCATTAATCGGAACGCCTGAGCAAGTGAAGGCGGGGCTGCTGCAGTATCGGGACCGATACCGGGTAGAGGAATTTCTTGTCGTCACGCTGACAGGGGACTACGAAAGCCGTCTGCATTCCTACAAGCTGTTGGCGGAGGCCTGTCTTTAAATCCATTTGACAGGCACTTTATACGATGGCCGACTTTTTTCACAGTCCATGAACTTGATTAATCCATTGCACCAATGGTTTGATTGGTTCCCGGACCGCCTCCAGATGCTGAAGATTGGCCAGCATTCCGCGAAGAACGACCCGCCGGGGCCGGCTTGCCAACAGCTCCTGTTCCAGTATACTCAGGGAGTCCAGGGCATCCTGGCGTTCCTCCGGGTCAATCTGCGCATTAGCGAGATCATTGCGCAAATTCTGTATAAGAAGCAGGGGAGGGGGAGCGCAGGCTCCATCTTTATACAGTGCCTCGAAAATCTGCGGCCAGTTGCTTTCCGAAATCAGGGGCTCAGGCAAGTCTTTGAGCATGCCCCTGGCAACATAATCAACGCTGTTCAGAATATAACGGCTGATTTGATCGACCTTAAGCTCAATATTAGCCAACATCTTAAGCCCCATCAGGGTGGAGATTATCCCCCCCATGAGCACCGAAGCATCCAGCGCATAGCGGGCGAAGGATTCCCCATAAACCTCGATTAAGGATTCGCGCAGCTCTTTAATCGTTTTGGTATGGACCTCGCGCAAAAACTGCTTGATTTTCTCGTTCGTAAAGCCGGGATTTTCCCGAATCTGGAGAGTGACGAATTCGGGGTAATCGAGCCACATCATTAAATGAACCTCGATTTTTTTGAGCAGCCGTTCCTGTGGGGCCAGCCGCGTATCCCGCTCAATCCACTGCATTCGTTCGTCACTGAGTCTGTAGTAGTACTTGTAAATGTCCATCAGCAGTTCTTCCTTGGAGGAAAAATGCAAATAAATGCTTCCCTTGGACATGCTGCAGTACTGGGCAATTTCCTGCATCGTTGTTTGTAAATATCCTTGTGTTGCGAAAAGCTTCATGGCAGATACAAGAATCTGCTGCTTCTTATCCGGCGCTTTGTCCCGCACGGTGTCCATCCCCTCCGAAAAGAGATCCGTTCTGTGGCTTGGTTTGAACCCATAGTAACTGAGCATCCGCCGGATTGTCAAACGCCCTGTCCCGCCAATCGTTTGTTCAATCTCCGGTAATGACTTCGTTTCGGCTTTCGTACGTGTATTTTTTGAAAAATATGTCTTGCATTATGAACGGCCCCTAATTATAATGGGGAACATATCAATCGATCGCATAGTTCAAATTCGATGAAGAGAAAGAGTAAGTTAACGATCCGATCCTGCAGAGAGTTGGGGGAGCTGAGAACCAACGTTCGGATTTTAGCTGAATGCCGTCTCCGAGAAGCAGGCTGAAAGTGAAGTAAGCTCTGCCGCAGGTCCAGCGTTACAGGGAACGCGTATTGATGGATACGTTGCAGAGTGTCATGACGTTTTGTCGTGAAACTAGGGTGGTAACACGGGTATTTCGCTCGTCCCTTGACAGGGGCGGGCTTTTTTATTTTCTGGAATTCATTAAGGAGGAGCGTCCCATGACAAATCGATCCATGAACGAGTATTTATCCCCGGCTGTGCGGAGTATTCCTCCTTCAGCCATCCGCAAATTTTTTGATTTGGTTGAGGGCAGCAAGGATGTCATTTCGCTCGGAGTAGGGGAGCCGGATTTCGTCACCCCGGCGTTGGTTAGGGAGGAATGCGTGCGGGCATTGGAAAGGGGAAGAACAACCTACACTCCGAACGCCGGACTGCCCGAGCTCAGGGAAGAGATTGCCAATTACTTATATAATCAATTCCAGGTCAAATACGAGCCGGCCAATGAGGTGCTGGTGACGGTCGGCGGTAGTGAAGCGATCGATCTGGCGCTGAGGGCATTGGTGACGGAAGGCGATGAAATCTTGATTCCGGTCCCTTGCTACATTTCGTATTCGCCGATTACTTCACTCGGAGGAGGCGTTCCTGTTGAGATAGAGACCTTTGCCAAGGATGGCTTCAAGCTTACGGCCGAGGGGCTGAAGAGCAAAATCACTCCTCGCTCCAAGGTGCTGGTCGTCTGCTATCCGAACAACCCGACCGGAGGAATAATGACTTATGAAGATTGGCTGCCAATCGCGAAAATCGTTGAAGAGCACGATCTGATCGTCATTTCGGATGAAATTTACGCCGAACTGACTTATGACAACAAGCATGTCAGCTTCGCATCCCTGCCGGGGATGAAGGATAGAACCCTTCTGGTCAGCGGATTCTCCAAGGCCTTCGCCATGACCGGCTGGAGAATGGGATATGTCTGCGGCCATCCGGAGCTTATCGCCGCAATGACGAAAATTCATCAATACACGATAATGTGCGCCCCGATATTGGGACAGATCGCGGCCATAGAATCACTGCGGAACGGTCTGGAGGAAAAGGACCGCATGATGGAATCGTACAATCGGCGGCGAAGAATGATCGTTCAAGGGCTGCGGGAGATCGGATTGCCTTGTCACGAGCCGAACGGGGCGTTCTACGCTTTTCCGTCCATAGCGGAAACGGGGCTCAGCTCCGAGGAATTCGCCCATCGTCTGCTCGCCGAGGCCAAGGTCGTTACGGTACCCGGCTCTGCGTTCGGTCTAGGCGGGGAAGGCTTCATCCGATGTTCCTATGCCACTTCCGTGATTCAGCTTCAGGAGGCCTTGACGAGAATGGAACGATTTATCCGGGCGATCCGGTGACAAATTAGCTCATAGTTTCCGTATAACACAACGGGGCGGAAAGTGAGGACAGCGCAGACAACAAACCGTCCGGATATAATTCCCCGGACGGTTATTGCCGCAATTAATAAGACTTCGTCAACACTGTTTTATGTGGATGATAAAAGTCCCCGGCTGCATAACAGCCCGTAAAAAGTACGTCTCACATTAAATAGCTGATAAACATCGAAGCCGTACCAAAATAGACGGTTAACGAAAAAATATCGTTCAAAGTTGTAATAAGTGGTCCCGAGGCGACCGCCGGATCTACCTTGCAGCGATAGAGAATGAGCGGGATCACCGTGCCGGCCAGTGTTCCGATAATCAATGTCAGGAACAGGGAGCTTCCCACGACCAAGCCGAGAATGGGGCTGCCCTGCCAGAAATAGGCGATTCCGGCAATTAACAGTCCGCAGGTCGTTCCGATTATGAGTCCGACTCCGAATTCACGGGAAATCAGCTTAATAACGGCTCGTCGGTCTAAATCCTGAGAGGCCAGACCACGCACTACGACAGCGAGCGATTGGGTTCCCGTATTCCCCGTCATTCCGGCAATCATGGGCATGAAGAAGGCGAGAGCGACTACCTTCTGCAATGTTTCCTCGAATCCGCTTATAATACTGCCCGATACCAATCCGAGGAAGAGCAGCAGAATGAGCCACGGCAGCCTGCGGATAGAAGCGGTTATGGCCCCGGTATCGAAATCGATCGTTTTGCCGGAAGCTGCGAATTTGCCTAAATCCTCGTTGGCTTCCTGGATAAAAACGTCAATGACATCGTCAACCGTTACGATTCCTACCAGGCGCTCCTCGTCATCCACGACCGGAACGGAAATAAAGTCATAACGCTCGATGAGCCGGGCGACTTCTTCCTGGTCGGCATGAACGTTGACCGAGATAACTCTGGTGAACATGATATCGTCTATTTTTTGGTCGATGTCCGAAAGCAGCAAATCCCGGTACGAAACGACGCCGACCAATTTTTTCTGACTGTCCAGGACGTACAGATAGTATAGGTTTTCGGCCAATTCGGCGAAAATTTTCAGCTTGTCGATCGCTTCCCGCACCGTAAAATGCTTCTGAATCCAAACATAACGGTTTGTCATAATTCCCCCGGCCGTTTCCGGAGGATATTTCATCAGATTTTTAACGGACTGCTGTTCTTCTTCCTTCATGACGGCGAGGATTTCCTCGATTTTATCTACGGACAGCTTGCCCAGCAAGTCCGCCAGATCGTCATTTTGCATCAAATCCATAACGGTTGGCAGCTTGTCGACTCCGAGTTTTTGTAAAATTTCAATTTGTGCCTTGGCATCCAGCTCTTGAATAAGTGCGGCAATTTGCTCGGGAGTCAAGAAGAGCAGAAATTTCGTATGATGCTTGTCAGGAAGATTTTTATAAAGAACAGCCAGGTCATAGGGCTGCAGTTCGTCGATAATCGTTTGGAACGTCTCGCGGTTTTGTTCTTTCAGGTGCTTGATAATAAGCAGGGTAAGTTGGTCTTCAGTCATTTGCATAACCATGGCTACACCTCTTTTCGATATATCTGTAACGGATCGGACCTGTTCTAACGGAGGATTCCACCACGGCAACACAGCTCCAGAACGCACAATGCGACGCCCGATGACGGCCATCGGACGCAATGAGATTAAAGGATGTGTAAAATTGGATGTTCATCCTCATTATTCCACACAGATCTTGGAATTATTTATCCCGGAATGGGCAATAGGAAGCGAACGACGGAGTAAGAAGAGGGGGGAGAGGGAGGAGACTATACAGAGCAATCAACCAGGATTTAGTTCCAATGAACGAAGAAGCTGTGAAAGCTTAGTCCTATTTTCTTCACCTGTCCCACCATATTCTGCACTTCGTGCGGTAAACGATTCTAAATTAAATAACAGCTTGCAAAAAGAACGCTTCAGGGCGAATGACGTATCCAGGGTCTGCACTTGGGTGTACCCTTTATAAAAAGGCGATAGGCTTCCCGGGCAGTCGGATTCCAGTCGATCCTCCGTTCGAAAATCGAAGACGGGGTCTCCTGAATGGGCGAATTCGAAACCAATCCATCCCGTAATCCATCCATTATGCTGCCACAGCTGCCCCATATGAAAGTGGCCATGAAGGAAGGAAGCCGCCTTCACCCGTTCAAATAGGGGGCGCAGGTGATCCAGCACCGCTTTGATTCGGGCAACGGTCGACTTCTCTATAGCATCGGCATTAATCGCCCGCCGGGCTATTCGGCGAAACTGATCCTGAATGTATCGGTAACCGTCAGACAGGCCATTAATCTGTCTGGAAGTGAAGCCCGGCAGAGAATGACCATGCAGTATGGCGAGATGCCTGCCTGCTTCCATGGCCAGCCGCTCCCGGTCTTGCATTTCCAGACCTGGCCAGCTTTCGCTTACCGGGGATCCGGGCGGGCATATCGTTATCAGAAAGCTGCGGGGAATCACCTGGCGGCTTTCGTCATAGAGCACCATTTCGGGCACCGGCAAAGACGAGGCCAGGATCCGATAAGCTTCCGCTTCCGAGCGTAAACCGTTCACGGCCGAGTCCCCTGCAGAAAGATGAACTATATGGCTGCCGTTAACGACAAACCTTTGATTCCCCTGACAGGGCAGCGGAATCAACTGCTGGATTTCGCCCAATTGATGTTCCTGCCATATTAGCTGTATCTCCGCTTCCGCATTTCCCGAATCCATGGCTATCCCCTCGCTTTCTCATTAAATCGTGTCGTTGGACACAATTCAGTTGTTAAAATTAAATACACTTATTTCGCGCCGAAGCCGTAAAATATGACGGAATAAGAGTCAAAATACACTTATTTCCTGTCACAAACCTCGAATGTAACGAAATAAGAGTACAGACGCATTTATTGAGCCTCGGAAGCCACAAATGGTTAGAAATAAAAGTATAAATGCATTAATTTCCTTCCGAAAGCCTCATATGCGCATCAAAAGCTGCCTCTAAAGAAGAATTCGACGACATCTTTGGGTTTTCTTCAATAGGAAGCTTTTTATACGATGCAAGCTTGGACTGCCCTGTGCACAGGCCCGGCTGAATCGCATCAAAAGCAACCTCTAAAGAAGGATTCGACGACATCTCTGAGTTTTCTTCAATAGGAAGCTTTTTATATATTACCACAAAGAAGTCGGGCGGTTTAGTCTCCATGGAAAAATAATATTAGAATGACGACTGCTAGCTGATTGCTAAAGGCCGATATTGGAAGTGGAAACGCGCTGGTTCTAGTTGACGGATCCGATATTCGCAGGCTATTAGCACCAGAAAAAAAGGAAGGAAATAGTTGAAAATACGAATATGGACAGGTAGAATGGGCAAGAGGCGGCTTCCTTTATTCTATTTACAGGAACTTAAATGGGTGCTGGTTCAACTTGTTGCCCTGCTCAACAAAGTCGGTGGCAGCCAAGGTACGATGTATTAAGTCCGGTCAGGTCGACCGGTACCATTGTTTGTTAAAGGTGTCAAATAAAGATGGGAAGACAAAGAAATCCATCGGATAGGAGGCTCATTATGAAAAAAAATCGCTTATCTGTCGCTGCTACAGCTCTAGTCCTTTCCGGGTCCCTTGCACTGTTGTCTGCCTGCGGAGATTCCTCGCCGGGACAGGCGGCTGAAACGCCGGGGGTCACTTCTTCCCCTAAAGCAGAAACCACCCCAAGTCCGTCTCCTTCTCCGTCTGCGGAGCCTGTCCCAACGGACGACAAGAAGCCGGAAACTACGCCTTCTTCTTCACCGGATGCGGGATCTGGGGAAAAGCAGGGGACTGGAACCAATCCGGGGAATGAGGCCGTAGAGGTAGTAGCAAAGCCCGACGCGATGACGGTGCTGGTCAACAAGAAGTATAAGCTTCCGGACGGCTATAAGGCGGATGATCTGGTAGAACCGAATGTTCATTTCATTTTTAGCGAAAAGCTGGAAAAAAGACTGATGCGCAAAGAAGCAGCCGAAGCCCTGGAGGAATTATTCGAAGGGGCCAAAAAGGACGGACTTCATCTGGGCGGAGTTTCCGGGTACCGGTCTTATGATTATCAAAAATCTTTATTTAACCGTTACGTCAAGGAACAAGGCGAGGAAGAGGCTCGTAAGGTTAGCGCGGTTCCCGGGCATAGTGAACACCAGACGGGACTGGCTATGGATGTGTCGGACAGCAGCGGGAAATGTGCGGCGGAGGATTGCTTCGCGGATATGAAGGAAGGCAAGTGGCTGGCCGAGCATGCTCACGAGTACGGATTTATTATCCGCTATCCGAAAGGGAAGGAATCGATTACCGGCTACAGCTATGAGCCGTGGCATATCCGTTATGTCGGCAAAGAGATTGCCAAAGATATTTACGAGAAAGATTTGACGCTGGAAGAATATTACGATGCGGTACTGGTGTCGGCCCATCAATAAACCGGATTAAGAAAACTAGCAGGAACCGCCTGCTAGTTTTCTTGCATAAATGGAAGGGAGAGAATATCAGAACATTCTCTCCCTTTTTTTTCATAAAGACCGACGGATGGCAGCATCCTATATATGGACGGATTTTTCCTCATCCAGAAGAGCTTTCACAAATTGCGGAAGCTGGAAGCAGCCGGATAACACATCCTTGTTGGCATAGGTAGCTTCCTTGTCGAAGTTCGCGCATCGGTCGAAGTCGACCGGACGTTTCGAGCCAAGTGTAAAGCTCCACATACCTCCTGGGTAGGTAGGTACTACAGCCCAATACATGTGCGTGTGCGGGAACAGGCTGTCAATCCGGCCCAAGGTCTGTGCCATAACTTCCGGCTGGAAGATCGGGGACTGGCTTTGGCAAACCATCATCCCGTCCTCTTTCAGCGCATGATGGAGATTCCGGTAGAAGTCCAGCTCGAAGAGCTGGGTCGCCGGCCCGACCGGGTCCGAGGAATCGACGATGATGACATCGTACTTTCCTTTCGCTTGCTTCACGAATTCAACTCCATCGGCATAGATGAAATTGACCCGGGGATCGGACAGATTGCCGGACACTTGCGGCAAATGGGCCTTGCACGCCTGAACGACCAATTCGTCAATCTCCACCATATCCAATTGTTCCACTTGACGGTATTTGCAGGCTTCCCTCGCGGCACCGCAATCTCCTCCGCCTATAATTAGCACCCGTCGCGGATCGGGATGCAGCGTAAGAGGAAGGTGGGTGATCATTTCGTTATAAATATGACCATCCATCGAAGTTGTCTGCACAGCTCCGTCAAGCACAAGCATTCTTCCGAAATCGTAACAATCCAGGATCATCACATGCTGAAAACGAGACTGTTGTTCAAATACCACTTCTTTTATCCGGTAATTGAGTTTAAGATTGTCTCTTTCGCTTTCGGTCAACCAGAGTCCACCTTTATCCTGATGAAGATACATGGATAACCGTTCCATTTTCAACCCCCTATAAAAAAATAATAGTTAGCTGGAGGATTCACCCAGCTACTAGAATTCATTGTACCAGAATCGGCAGGATAATGCCTAATCCGGCTATAGCAGGTCTACTAATGATAGATAGAAGGAGGCCGTAAACTCCTTGCTCAGCCCTCAAAGAACCGGAAAAAGACGAAAGCCGTTAAAATAAAGGAGTCGTCCCTTTGCGGCTCCCGGCCGCGGCCAAATAAGAGGCGATCGCAGAGCATAGCTCCACTAATCCGGTTCTCAACTGCTCCTCGCTCACCTGCGAGAAGCTGATTCTCAGGTGATTCCATTCCACTTCGTTAGGATAACAGGCCGATCCCGGAAGGAAAGTCAGGTGATGACGCTCAGCCTCATCCAGCAGCTCAATCGTATTGGCTTGCGGAGGGAGTGTTAACCACAGGTTGAAACCTCCGCGCGGAATGATCCACCTTACTCCTTGGGGAGCATGCTGTTTTAGCAGTTTGATGGCAAGGTCGCGCCTTTGCTTGAGGGCGGCCCGCAGCTGTTTTAGAAGAGGCGTGATTTGTCGGGATTGAAAAATGGGCAGAATCACCTTCTGATTAAGCAGCGGGTTGCCCAGGTCCGCATTCGTCTTGGCGGTGATCAGCCGGTTTAGAATGCTGACGGAAGCGATCAGGAAGCCGATTCGGCAGCCTGGAGACAGCATTTTGCTGAGTCCCTTCAAATAAATGACGTGGCCGCTATGGTCCATCGATTTAATATGGGGGGGAGGAGTTTCGTCGTAATAGATTTCACTCCACGGATCATCCTCCAGGACGAGACAGTTCAAATCTTCAGCCAGCCCCAGCAGCTGCTTGCGCCGTCGCAAGCTCATGACCTTGCCGGTCGGGCTCTGAAAGCTTGGCACCGTATAGATCAGCTTGGGGGTAACCTCATCCGTCAAGGCGGTCAAGCGGTCGATCCGCATTCCTTCCTCATCCATCGGAACCGACAGTATGGTAGCGCCGCGGCTGCGAAAAACATCGATGGCGGCCGCATAGGTCGGCTCTTCCGTAACGACAACGTCTCCCGGTCCGATAAAGCTCCGGGCCACCAGATCGATCCCTTGCTGGGACCCGTTGGTGACCAATATTTCCTGGGGAGAGACCGCAATTTGTTCATTCATTAAATAAGATGACAGCGCCTGTCGCAGCTCCAGATCTCCCTGGATCTCGCCATATTGAGCGAGCACTTCCGGATAGTATTGCGCCAGATGCCGGAGGCTTTCCGCCAACTCCCGGGTCGGCAGCAAATCCGCAGCTACTGCGGACAGGGAGAAATTGATGGCTACAGGCTTCTCACTGTAATGCTTGGCTTGGGACCGGTGCAAATAGTCCGGGAACTGTAATGGACTGTTACTCACTTCCTTCTTAACTTCAACTTCCCCCGCCTCATAAACAAAAGTTCCCTTGCCCTGCACGCGGGTAATCAGCTTGTCCGCTTCGAGCAGATCGAGAGCATGCGATACGGTGACCGGGCTGACCTGCAGCATCCTTGTCAGTTGTCTGACGGAAGGCAGACGGGTGCCTTTGGCAAAATAACCGGATAAGATCCGATCGGACAACGCTCTATAGATTTGCCGGGCTAACGGAACCTGCGAGCTGCGGTTCAATTCGATTCTCAAGGTGTTTCCCTCCTGCTTGATCCAAGTAAAGTGTTACACATTGATATTGACTGTTACATATCATCGTACCTAAAATAGCACCAGGAAACAATCCTTGTATAAATATGGGAGGGGGGATTCGACAACCCCGAGGCTTAACGGATAAAAGGATGAAGCTGGAAATGTGCCGAGGGTTACGAAGGTGAACGTATTCTGCAATTATATCATCCATGGTCGGTCGTTGTGGGGCAAGTCGAGTTCCCCATATTTGCAAGTAATATTTATTATCATTAATTATTAATATCATTAAGGAGATGGGTGCTATGGTACAAACAGGAACGGATTTAGTTAAAAGAGGGATGGCCGAAATGCAAAAAGGCGGGGTCATCATGGACGTTATGAATGCCGAGCAGGCCAAGATTGCCGAAGCTTCCGGAGCCTGCGCGGTTATGGCTCTGGAAAGAGTGCCCTCCGACATCCGGGCGGCCGGCGGAGTGGCCAGAATGGCAGATCCTACCGTTCTGGAAGAAGTGATGAACGCGGTGACGATTCCGGTCATGGCAAAATGCCGAATCGGACATTATGTGGAAGCGAAAGTGCTGGAAGCGTTAGGTGCCGATTATATTGACGAAAGCGAAGTGCTCACTCCTGCCGATGACTTGTTTCATATCGATAAGAAACAATTTAAAGTTCCTTTCGTCTGCGGGGCGAAGGATATCGGTGAAGCATTGAGAAGAATAGGAGAAGGGGCTTCCATGATGCGTACCAAAGGGGAGCCTGGCACGGGCAATATTGTGGAAGCTGTTCGTCACATGCGTTTGATCAACTCGCAAATCCGGAAGATTCAGAATGCTTCCAAGGATGAATTGATGGCCGAAGCCAAAAACCTGAGCGCTCCGTATGATTTGGTTCTATACGTTCATGAACATGGCCGGCTTCCTGTAGTCAACTTCGCGGCCGGTGGTGTGGCGACGCCTTCAGATGCAGCCCTTATGATGCATCTGGGTGCGGACGGGGTATTCGTCGGCTCCGGAATATTCAAATCCGAAAATCCGGAAAAATTCGCCAAAGCGATTGTTCAGGCGACAACACATTACGAAGATTTCGAGCTGATTGCCAATGTGTCCAAAAATTTGGGCGGAGCTATGAAGGGCATTGAAATCAACAAGCTGGAGCCGTCCCAACGCATGCAGGACAGAGGCTGGTAAAAAAAGCTCCTAACGGAGCCTCTTCGAAGACGAACGTCAATTAGAAAGGTATTCATCTTAATGCTCAAATAAACTTGAACTTTTAATGTGGTAAGAAGGTGTGGGAAGTCGATGAAAATAGGCGTTCTTGCTTTGCAGGGTGCGGTTGCCGAACACCTGAATATGTTAAAGTCAATACAGGTGGAGGGAGCCATCGTTAAAAAAACGGAGGAGCTGGATGGGGTGGACGGGCTGATCATTCCCGGAGGGGAGAGCACAACCATCGGCCGCTTAATGAAGGAATATGGATTTATTGAGCGTATCCGGGAGTTCTCGAAGCAGAAAAAACCGATTTTCGGAACTTGCGCGGGGATGATCTCCCTGGCCTCCAACATCAAGGACCAGCAGGAAAGCTATTTGCAGCTTATGGATATCACGGTGGCCCGTAACGCCTTCGGCCGGCAAAAGGACAGCTTCGAAGCGACTTTGCCTATACAGCGGATCGGCGAGGATGTTCAAGCCGTATTCATCCGGGCACCGCTTATAGAGGAAGCGGGTGCGGAAGTGGAGGTGCTGGCCTCCTTTAACGGCTCCATCGTTATGGCGCAGCAGGAGCATTTGCTGGCCGCCTCGTTCCATCCGGAGCTGACTGCGGATACAAGGGTTCATCGCTATTTTGCAAACATGGTTTCGCGCTATATATCCAACGAAAAGTAGAAAGCCTTCGAGCCGAAAGCCGGATTCTCAAATAAGAAACCGGACTTTCGGCTTGTTGGCTTATGGAAATGTGCGAGAATCAATGCACTTCCTAAGGTGCTGCAGAGCGCTTATACGAAATAGATGATTTGATGATACAGGATATGGAACTTTTTGTCATGAGACGTCAAGGCCAGATGGTCGATAAAGACGCCATCCAGCTTTCCTTCCACTTTGCCTCCCGTAGTCATCACGGTTATTTTTTTGCCTTGATACTCTTTGAGATGCTCCATGAATTTCGGTTTGACGATGGCAACATACTTGGTTTCCCGGGAATGTGAAGCTCCGTCTCCCGGGGAACGGTTGGCGGAGGACGTATTCCAAGCCAGGCCGAACTGGGGAGCCGCGGGCGACGTTGTCCTGGCCGGCCATGCGGGAACATAACTGTAATATGAATTCATCCCGGTGTTACACTCCTTTAGAGATCCATTCTGAGACAGTAATACTATATGACAAACGCCTGCGACGGGTTCCATAATATGGATGTATTCTATTCGATTTATCCACTACATTCCACGATCAATGAGAAATAACCGCTTAGCTTTACCTTCGAACATCACGAACGATATAATGGACAAGAGGGTGCTGTACGCCCCGGATATACATATAGTCGGAGCATTTCAACCTCAGTATAAAGTTTAAAGGAGATAATAGGGCATGACACACCAATTTCACAGACCACCGTTGGCAGATTGTGTTCCGGATCTGGTCGCAACGGCGCGAGGGGATCAGAAGGCTTCACTCGTAATTACGAATGCGCGTCTGGTGAGCGTAGCTTCCGGAGAAATTGTTGAAGGAATGTCGATTGGGGTTCAAGGGGCTAGAATCGCGTTTGTCGGCCGGGACGCCAGCCATCTAATCGGGGAGAATACCCGTGTGATTGACGCTGCCGGGCGCTATGTGTCCCCGGGCTTTCTCGACGGCCACTGCCATATCGAAAGCAGCCAAATTACGGCCACCCAATTCGCCAGAGCGGTGCTGGTCAAAGGCACGACGGGAGGCTTTTTCGACGCTCACGAAATATCCAACGTCCTGGGACTTCCAGGCTTGAAGATGATGCTGGATGAAGCCAGAACGACTCCTCTGGCTGCATATATGCAGGTCGCATCCTGCGTCCCGTCTACGGGCCCTGAGCTGGAGACAAGCGGAGCCATCATCGGACCGGACGAGGTGGCCGAGGCTTTCACTTGGGGACCCGATATGATCGCGCTGGGGGAAGTGATGAATTTCCCGGGGGTCGTCTACGGCGACGAGAAGATGATCGGCGAAATTCAGGCAGCCCTTAGAGCAGGGCGGGTGGCGGATGGCCACTATACATGGCCGGTGAACGATTGGAGATTATCGGCTTATGCGGCGAGCGGAATCAGCGGAGATCATGAGCCGGTCACCGCCGAGGACGTGGTTCAGCGTGTTCGTCTAGGCATGTATGCGAAGATGAGGAGAGGATCAGCCTGGCATGACGTGGCAGCGACGATTAAGGCTCATACGGAGCAGGGAATCGATACGCGGCGGATGATTCTCGTAACGGATGACCGCAGTCCGGAATCCTTGGTGGATGAGGGACATATCGATTTCGTCGTGCGCCATGCTATTCAGCAAGGAGTTTCTCCTGTCACGGCCATACAGATGGTGACGATCAATACGGCGGAACGGTTCGGTGTTTCCCGCGATGTGGGCTTGATCGCTCCGGGAAATTATGCCGATATCATTATGATGGATGGCAATTTGGCCGATATCAACGTTGTGATGACCATTGCCGCCGGTCAAGTCGTTGCGGAGAACGGAAGAATGACGGTTGAGCTGCCGGAATACATCTATCCGGAAGAGGCCATTCGTTCGGTACGTCTGTCCCGTGAGCTGATGCCGGAAGATTTCGTCATTCAAGCTCCGATTGCTTCCGGCGAAGTGAAAGCCAGAGTGATGGAAGTCCGGGAGAATCATGTCGATACGAAGCAGCGAATACTGTCGGTGCCTGTCGTGGATGGGAAACTGCAGGTGAATGCCGACCGCGACCTGTGCAAGATGGCCGTTATCGAACGGCATGGTCTTAACGGCAATAAGGCTCTAGGTCTGGTGACGAACGTAGGCTTTAACGTTCCGGCAGCTATTGCAACGACCGTAGCCCACGACTGTCACAATTTGATGGTCATCGGAAACTCGGACGAATTGATGGCCAAAGCGGCTAACGCGGTTGCGGCTGTGCAGGGCGGTATTGCCATGGTGACCGAAAATGGTGAAACCGTGCTGCCGCTTCCTGTGGCCGGTCTTATGTCCAACGCCCCTTACGAGGAAGTCGCCGAGCAGTCGCGGGCCATCGGGGAAGCTTTGAAACAGGCGGGCTGCACGATGAACTATGCGTTTATGACGCTGTCTCTCCTTGCGCTGATTGTAGTTCCCGAGCTGAGGCTGTCGGACATCGGCTTGATTTTGACTACCGAGGAAGGGTTCAAGAAGGTCCCGTTGTTCGTGGAAGAATAAATCGGTGATTGGCACATCACCTCACTAATATTACTTGGTAAAGGAGAGGGTAACGGATGGAGAAGCTGTTTTTTATCGAATTGGGGATGGGGGCCGACCTGCACGGCCAGGATATAACCAATGCGGCAGTCCGTGCGGTCCGGAATGCCATTCACAGCAACTCGATGCCGGGACTTCGCTCTGTCCTGCCGGATAACGATTTGAACCGAATGAAGGTCCACATTAAATTGGCTGTTCCATGCGACAAGGAGCTGCTGGATGTGGAGCAGGTTAAAGCGGTCATTCCATACGGCGAGGTGACGGTGGAGCTGATCGACGGCGGAATGGTGACGTCAAGCGGCATCGTTCTGCCGGACAAAGATGACAAGAATGACCTGATATATATCGTCAATGCCTCCGTAGAGGTAGGCTACTGATCGACAAGCATTGAATACACTTCATGGGGAGGACCCTCTGAATGTCAGGGGAAGCCCCGTTGCCAGCCATCGGACAGATTAGTCGGATGGCTTTTTGCCTATTGGAGGCCAATCCGGCAATACCTTCCCTATCATCAGTTATAATGATGCTTCATGAGAGGCATTTTCACCGGACGACGTAAACGCTCTTCCACAAGGCTGCATCACCAAGCCAGTACGATTCATGATCAACATTTCCCGGGCAACCGCAAAATCCGAGCAAACTTAACACGCTGGAAAAGCGGGGAGGAGTTTTTTCGACATGTGAAACCTAACAAAATGACATATCAAGCTCACATTTCTTCATTCCTTGAACATCCTTGATCCTTTACAATAGAACTTAATCAAACCAAGGGGGTTGAAATGATGACAAGGCCTAATCTCTTGCTCATTACAAGCGATCAGCAGCATTGGAACACGATCGGGGCATTCAATCGGGAAATCCATACACCTAATCTTGACCGGCTTGTGAAGGAAGGGACGACCTACACGAGAGCTTACTGTCCCAATCCCACCTGCACGCCGACACGCGCGTCTATTATTACAGGCTGCTATCCCAGCCAGCATGGAGCCTGGACACTGGGAACGAAGCTGCAGGAGGATCGCCATACGGTCGGGGAGGATCTGATGGCGGCCGGTTACAGGACGGCGCTGATCGGCAAGGCGCATTTCCAGCAGCTGCAGAATACGGAGGAATTTCCTTCCCTTGAATCCTATCCTTATTTGCAGGACCTGGAATTTTGGAAGGACTTCCATGATGTGTTTTACGGATTCGAGCATGTGGAGCTGGCACGTAACCATACGAATGAGTATCTGGTAGGACAGCATTACGCGCTTTGGATGGAGGAGCAGGGCTGCAGCGATTGGCGGGAGTATTTCTCGCCCCCGGTTGGACGCATGGATATATCGATCCGCCATTCCTGGCCGATTCCTGAGAAGTATCACTACAATACGTGGATTGCGGAACGGACTAATGCGCTGCTCGAGGAATATCACCGTGCCGGAGACCCCTTCTTCCTGTGGGCAAGCTTCCCCGATCCGCATCCGCCGTATCTGGTGCCGGAACCATGGGACCGCATGTATGATCCGGATAATCTGACTATCCCGCAGGCTGTGCCGGGGGAGCATCTTGCGAATCCGCCGCATTTCCGGATGACCCAGGAGAGAAATCCGGATTTCAGCGCCTGGAAGGAGACGGGATTTCCCATCCATGGGTACCATTCCCACCTGCTGGATTCCGAGCAGGAGCGTAAGCAATTGGTAGCCACTTATTATGGAATGATCAGCATGATGGACAAATATATCGGCCGGATCCTGGACAAATTGGATGAACTGGGACTTGCGGAGAATACGATAGTCGTCTTTACGACCGATCACGGGCATTTCTTCGGTCAGCACGGGCTGCAGGCCAAGGGAGGGTTCCACTACGAAGATTTGATCAAGGTTCCTTTGATCGTCCGTTATCCGGGGCATGTCCCGGCGGGGGTGCAATCGGCCGCCATGCAATCGCTAGTCGATCTGGCGCCGACGTTCCTAAGCTTTATAGGAGCCCCGATTCCGCGGACCATGACCGGAGTGGATCAGCGTGGCGTGTGGCTGGGAGAGCGGCAGCAGGCGAGAGATCATATCTTATGCGAATTCCGGCATGAACCGACGACCATCCATCAGAAAACGTATGTGGACGAGAGATACAAAATCACCGTTTATTATAATCAGACCTATGGAGAGCTGTTCGACCTGCAGGAGGACCCCGGCGAAATCCGAAATCTGTGGGATGATCCGAATGCCCGCGATTTGAAATCTATGCTGCTGCTGAAATATATTTGGGCGGAGCTTGGGAAGGAGCCTATGCCGATGCCGCGGGTGGGAGGAGCCTGAGCCGGCTGAATAGCTCCACATGGCTAGGCCAATCAAGCTTTTGCCGAACGCATGGCCGCCTAATGTGTAAAAATAGATCGAATTTTGCCGTCTAGATACGAAATGTTTCGGACTTTTGTCTTAAAATCTCGCAAAATACTTGTCAGATGAGGCTGAACAATGACATAATAGGAGGAATCTTCCATGCTTCTAATCTATTATTTTATGGAAAGGGAGGCCTCTGATGACAAGCACTTATCGGTCTATGCAGAATGGCCGTTTGACACTGTGGCTCTGCGCCACTTTACTATGCTGGATAATAGGATCGATTATATACATACAACCCGCCTATGCGGAGGAGAACGGGTATAAAGCTACTGTTGATGCTACCTCACTGAATGTCCGCGAGGAACCCGCCGCGCAAGGCGCCATTATCGGGAGTCTGAAGCAGGGAACAGAGGTGGAGGTGCTCAGCGAGAAATACGGATGGGCGGAAATTCAATTCGAATCCGGCCCGGGTTGGGTTGCCGCGCATTATCTGATTAAAGAGCAACCCGTGAAGACCTCTAATGAGAAGGAACAGAGAGAGGAGAAGGGGAATAATCCTAAGCCTGCCTCCGAGCCGAAACCAACGGAGAAGAAGACTATCGGGAAAGTATACGGAATAGTGAGTGCGGATGCTCTGCGTCTGAGAGAGGAACCTGACTTGGAGGCGGACATTGTCGACCTGCTTCCGGATTCCTCCGAATTGGAGGTTGTCGGACAAGCCGGAGAGTGGCTCAACGTCATTACCGGCGACGGCCAGAAGGGATGGGTGTCCGGCGAATTCGTTGTTCTTAAGGAGGCTCCCGCCAAGAAGGAGACGGCAGAGACCTCTTCACCGCCGGTTGAAGGAAATATTCCTGACAAACCTGTCTTTGAAATTCCCGGATTGAAGAACAAGGTAATCGTTATTGATCCCGGACATGGGGGCTCGCAGCCCGGGACGATCGGAGTCAAACACGGTACTCTTGAGAAGGATTTAAATCTATCAACCGCACTTCTCGTTGCGGAATCGTTAAGAGCTGCGGGAGCGAAAGTCTATCTGACCCGGGATAAAGACCAGTTCCTGGATCTCTCAGACAGAGTAGATATCAGTCATGCCAAGAACGCTGATGCGTTCATCAGTATCCATTATAACTCGGCCAAGCCCGATTCCAGCGGAATCATCAGCTTCTACCATTCCGAGAAGAAGGACAAGCCGTTGGCCAAGGCTCTGCAGAAGGAGCTTGTGGCGGAGACCGATATGAAGAACGGCGGGGACCGTTTTGGTGATTACCATGTTTTGCGGCATAACTCTAATCCGTCCGTTTTATTGGAGCTGGGCTTCCTGTCCAATCCGAATGAGGAAGAGGTCGTCCGGGCGAAAGGTTACCGGCTTAAAGTAGCGAAAGCCATCGTTGCAGGGCTGCAAGAATATTTCGGCCCCGAGTCTTAATGCCTCTAAATAAATTTCATAGAGAAGAGCAAGCTTAGCAGGCTTATTTCGATAAACCACAACAAGGGACTTCATCAGCCGGCTGCCATTTGGTATTTGCCGGTAAGCTTGAAGTCCCTTAATATTTGGTCAAGGCAATGGAATTGCTATAAATGATGAATAGGGGCTGTGTCGGTTATTTCATTTCTTTAAGGAGCTGACTAACCCGCCCCTGACTGATACCCAGCAGCTTGGCAAGCTGCTTCTGAGTTGCCCCTGGATGGTTGCTTAGAGCTTGTCCCAAACGGTATAGCGCTTCCGATTTTTTGCTTCTTTTTTTGGAGGAAAGGGTGGAAGAGGAAGCGGTCTCCGGATGGCTTGCCGCTGCAAATTGTTCCGCTTCTTGGAGCGTATGTTCCGGTGCCTCTCTGGCCGCGTCGATGACCCCATAGATCTCGTCCTTGGAAGGAACGGAAGCCTTCTCGGAAGTTTCCTGTATGCGCTTTAATTCCGTCAAGCAACTCTCGCAAATAAACTGCCCCTTATAATAAGCGATGCTGTTTAATTCCCTGCAGAAGCTGCATTCGGTAGACTTGTACTTCCTCATGATGATCGTGTTGTCATCGGAAATGAAAAATTCAAGCGGATCACCCAGCTCAATGTTTCGGGTCATTCGGATTTCGGTAGGGATGACGATACGGCCGAGACTATCTAACACACGAATCATACCAGTGTCTCTCATCATTTATTCCTCACTCGATTGATTTTTTCCTTAGTATATCAGAAAATAGAAGTTTTTTACTATAGAAGAAAAAATAAACTCAAAAAAATATTGCACTGAAAACATGGCTTCAAGCTGGTTTATCCAGATTTCTATCGCATGTGGATGAATTGCGGATCGCCATCGCTTAAATGTGGAAAACCCCAAGCATTTTTGCCCTCCTGCCTGGGGTTATTTTATGATCGACCCTTATAATTTGCGGTTAAGCCAACGAACCGTTTGCGACAGCAGTTCGGCCAACTGCTTTCTAAATTTGATGCCCAACCAGACGGATACGACGACGACCGCGGCCAGAATCAGGAATATCCGTATTTTCGGATGGGATGCCAGCTTATGCAACAGCTCCCAGTTGGGACCCAGCCAGTAACCCAGAGTCGGAAACGTAAGAACCCAGAAGCAGGCCCCACTATAGGCATATAAGGCGAAAGTACGGAAGGGTAGCCTGACAATTCCGGAAAAATATCCGGTGAAGTGGCGGAGGCCAGGAATAAAATAGGCTATAAAAATGATTTTGTTGCCGTGTTTGTTAAACCATCCTCCCGCTTTCTGCAGTTTGGCAGGGGGGAGGAGCAGGTATTTCCCGAACCTGTCGAAGAACGCTGTTCCGAACCGGCGACCTATCCAATAAGTAATCGAAATTCCTATCGTTGTTCCGGCGGCCGAAACCAATACGGTGATAGGCCAGCTGAGGTAGCCGCTGTAGCTGAGGAACCCTGCGTAGGTCATGGTCGTTTCGCCAGGGAAAGGAAGGGCAATGTACTCCAGCAGCAGGCCTATGAACAGAACCCAGTAACCGTATTGTTCGAACCACTGCGCGATCATATCTATGACGATTCACCTCTTCAAACTACAAATCCTGTCTCTGCTTACGGTAGCTTCTCCAAAGCGCGATCAGACAAATAAGAACGATAATGCCGATAGGAATCCATATATAAGTTCGAATATAAGCAAAACAAGTATTCCAGTTTTCTCCGAAATAATACCCGAGACGAACGTATATAAATGCCCATAATAGAGCCCCGGGAAAGGCATAGCCGAAAAATTTCAACGGATTCCAGGAACGCATTCCCGCAAAATAGGCGCTTAAATGCCTTATAGCCGGAAAGAAATAGCCGAACGTAACGATCGCCGGACCGAATCGCTCGAACCACTGGGAGGTCCGTTCGAAGCGTGCCGGGGTCAGCCTCAGCCTCGGCCCCAGCTTATGTAAGAGCGGCAAGCCGAATCGGCGTCCGAGCCAGTAGGACAGCAGCATTCCGACGAGACTTCCGGAGACGGAAACGATCATAACAGTCAGTAAGGTCATCTGTCCCCGGGAGGCCAAATAACCGGTAAACATCATCAACAGCTCGTCCGGGATGGGAAGACCGACGATCCCGAGAACGAGAAGAACGAATACGGCGGCATAACCGTAGATCAGTATAAAATTCAGCAACCAGTCCTGCAATCCATCCATCTCCTCGTCATTAGCGCTGAACGGTTTCCGCTCTATCCGGATATCTATTATAACAGGACTAAATCTATCGTCCTATTCATTTATCTATCATTTATCTTACAATACTGTAATACGGGAACCATAGCAAATGGTGTCATAACATAGGAGAAAACGTCCTTTCAGCTGCACCTATACTATGGGGATATACACCCTTCAACTAGGCCGATACGGCCATTCTATTCTATGTTATAATCTATTAACAAAGATTAGGATAGAGACGCAATATCTATTAAGAACGGAGTGGACCAGGTTGCAATCTCAAAATAAAGTGCTTTTGGTCGATGGTATGGCTCTTCTTTTTAGAGCCTTCTATGCGACTTCTTATTCCGGCTACATACGTAAAACAAGTGATGGATTACCTACCAACGCGGTTTATGGATTTGTTCAATACTTTTTTGATGCGATTCATAAATTTAACCCATCGCATGTCATTTGCTGTTGGGATATGGGGAGCAGTACGTTTCGTACAGAAAGCTATAGCGAATACAAAAAAAATCGTTTGGAAGCTCCACTTGAGCTTTTACCGCAATTTGATCTGGTCAAAGAAGTAGTGGCCGAAATGGGCGTGCCGAATTTTGGACTAACCGGGTACGAAGCGGATGATTGTATCGGCACATTGTCAAACAAACTTCAACATGAATCCGAAGTGTTTATTTTAACCGGGGACCATGACATGCTTCAATTAATCACAGAGCAGATTAAGGTTGTAATTATGAATAAGGGCCGATCTAATTATACGGTGTATGATTTAGAAACACTGTTTGCCGCGAAGAAGCTAACTCCTTCACAGGTTGTAGATTTAAAAGCGTTTATGGGTGATACAAGTGATAATTACCCAGGAGTCAAAGGAATTGGAGAAAAAACTGCACTTAAGCTGTTGCATGAGTATGGTTCGGTCGAAGCTTGTCTCGAATGTTTAGAACAACTTCCAGCAAGTATCAAGAAGAAAATTGAACAAAACTTGGATATGCTGCATCTTTCAAGGGAACTAGCTCGAATTCGACTAGATGTGCCCATAGAATGTAAATTAGATGATTGTATATGGGATCTGCGTCATGCTGCAACCTTAAGGAAATTTGAAGAGTTGGAATTTGGCGGTCTTGTCAAGGTATTAGGCGAGGTAGCTAGTGGTTAAGTACGGTTACTGAAAAATCCTATTATAGATACATGCATTTAACGGAGTTCCATTATCATCACTAATCGTAAACCTGACATGGTGTATAGTTAACTCGATAGACTATAATGTGCTCTTTCCCGTTTATCGGGCTGTTCTGTATCATTGCCGGTGAGCGGGTTCCCGGCAGTCCCCTAAACTTTCCGGCAGTGTCACAGCTTCGCTTTCTGGACAAGACTAGGCCAATCGAATCGAATAGGGTATAATGTGAGCAAAATAGCAATAAGGAGCTCGGAGGATGCCCAAGATAATTGCTCCATCTTTTTACTTTATAGGGAATCACCTGGCATTGGATTTTCTGAATACGAAGGTTGTATCCGCAGGCAACCTCGTAGACCTGCTGCAAACGTCGAACGATGTATTGAACTGGCTTGTTCAAGCAGGTTCCTTGACCGCTGAGCAGATGAATGCCGTTAATGCAATGTGGAGGGAAGGAAATACATTAGTTCAGGAAGCCGTAGAACTGCGCACAGGCATACGGACGCTGGTCAGGCAGGGGATGCAGGGAGAGGATGCCGCCGACGAGGATATGGAGCGCGTTAACCGTATTCTTAGGGGTAAGGCCGTTACAGTAAGGCTTGTCCAGCATCATCGCCGTTTTGCATCAATACGTCACACTGAACTTCGGCATCCGGTCGACCTGTTGATCCCCGTCGCGGAAGCCGCTGTTGATTTGCTTGTGAATGTTGACCTCGGTTTGGTTAAGAAATGCGGGAATCCCGACTGCGTGTTATATTTCTACGATAACAGCAAGAATAATACCCGCCGCTGGTGCAGCCAGAAGACGTGCGGCAACCGGATGAAAGTGGCAGCCTATTTGGAACGCAAGAAACGAGAGGAAAAGAACAGGATGTGAAAGCCCGGATGCGGATCCGGGCTTTTTGTTATGTTAAGCTCTTCGCACTTCCTCGATGATTTCCTTGATCCCTTCGTTAATCTGTTCGGATATTGCTCTGGAGACGCTAATCCTAAGAAACTTCTCCCGATCCAAATAATTCGACAAGTAAAATTGCTTTCCGCTTCTGACACGAATGTTTTTCTCCGCAAGTTTTTCGATAAGACGTTCTAGGTTGACGGTTAGCGGTATTTTGAACTGGGCGTAGATTCCGGAGCGGATGTCGGGAGTCTCGACCCAGCCTTGTGCATTATGCTGTTGGAGAGCCGCATTCAGGATTCGGATACGCTCCGCATA
Source organism: Paenibacillus residui (assembly GCF_042677205.1). NCBI lineage: Bacteria > Bacillati > Bacillota > Bacilli > Caryophanales > Paenibacillaceae > Paenibacillus > Paenibacillus residui. The sequence goes on along the minus strand of NZ_JBHTIU010000028.1, from coordinate 105,215 downwards.
TCGGCTCGCTATCCGATTCTTATGCCATTCGAACATGCCATTGTTCATGTAGATTTCGAGAGCGGCTTGAGACAAGAGCGATGTGCCGGCGTATCGCCGAATCATGCGGTATTGTATCTACCAACGCTTCTGGGAGCACCATAGCGCCTAATCGCAGACCGGGAAAAATAATCTTCGAAAAACTCTTCAAGTAAATGACGTGTGAAGTTTGGTTGTAAGAATAAATCGGCTCGAAAGAACGCTCAATGCCCAAATCGGCCATGTAGTCATCCTCTACGACATAGACGTTATACTTACTGGCCAAACGCGAGATCGCCCTGCGTTCCTCCTGTGGAGCAAATATTTGATCTCCTGCTAGATGGGAGGCGAGTGTCCGTCGCAGCTTTACTAATCCATAGGAATCCCCGTAAGTGAATAACTGATGCTTGTAAGTATCAATCGCTTTGTTTATGCAATGTTGAAATTCCTGATACAGAAATACGACAGGGTCCGGAAGACCGGAGGAGAAATCGATGATCTCGCTTAACTCCCCCTCATTACTAATCGGGGACGGGGCTGTATTGTTTCTTATTGCGGTTATGGGCCTCATTCGATACTTATCTTATGAATTGAGGGGGAAGTTACCAACCATAAATGTTGGATTTTTTCGGGGAGCTTTATTAACCCCCAAAATATGTGTTTACATGTTAATAAAACCATTATATAATACCCATAAAATAGTTATAGATATTAAAAGGAGGAGGTGAAACGATGAGCGGTGTGTGCCACGTTGAGGAAGTGGCGGTTCAAAAGCTGGCCGGAGAACATAATTATCGCGGAGAGGAACGGCGAGCATTTCGATCAGAACGGGTATCGCAACGCAGCAACGTTCTCCACGACAAATACCAGGAATGGATACCGTGGCCGATACATTCTTTATAGGGAGTGTCAGTGCGGAGGGGAAGATGGAAACTTATATATAAGAAGGGTAATTCCCAATTTACGGTAAGGAGTATGGGGAAGTTGATAAAAACGTATTTCACCAAAATGAAGGGTGCGGGAGCAAGTCCGTTAAAGGTCAATCCGAAGAATGCGCTTATGGGCTTCTTGGGCGGATTGGTTACAATTGCCCTGCTGTCCTTATTGACCGACATGACCTCCGTCGTATGGATCATGGCACCATTCGGGGCGAGCTGCGTTCTGGCGTTCGGAATCTGGGACGCTCCGCTTTCGCAGCCTAGGAATATTATCGGTGGACATCTCGTGTCTACTCTTGTCGGCTTGTTGTTTTATCATAGCTTCGGCGAGGGCGTGTGGATTACGGGGCTGGCGGTGGGCACCGCCATTGCGGCCATGATGCTGACCAAAACGACACATCCGCCTGCGGGCGCCGATCCCATCGTAGTCATACTCGCAGGCAGCGGCTGGTCGTTCTTGTTCACCCCTGTATTGACCGGATCCGTTCTGGTTGTAATCCTCGCGATCGTCATTAACAACATGCACCGCGATCGCAAGTATCCTACCTTTTGGTATTAGTTTCTTTTTAATTGTTTCCAATGAAGCAATGCTTGTTCATGGCAGGAGGTCATCGTATCGACCCATTGAAGCATATCGAGTAAGTTTCGATTAGCAGCAGAAGAAGCGTTGTTCTCGGCCGCTTTCTCGCCGAGTTCGACGATTCTTCTCAGGCTTCGAAACCCGTCGATCCTCATCTGAATGGCGCGCTCCCAGATCGATTCGCTAACGTCATAATAATCGATTCGTTCCCCGACTACCGATATTCGCTCTATCAATCCCCCCGACGCCAGCAGTCTGACGTTGGTCGAGACACTGCCTCTGCTAACCTTCAGATGGGTGGCAATCTGCTCCGCCGTCAGCGGCTGGCCCGATACAAGCATAAGTCCTAAAATCCGACCGCCGATTCGCGGAATGCCATAATCCTCGTAATATACGCCCAGTTTCTCTATAAATAATAGCTTGGCTTCATCCAATTCGAATTCTTGTGTGTGCATGATCAGAACTACTCCTCTCTAACATCGATCGACCGATCGCTCAAGAATGAAATAAGTGCCTGGTTAAATGCGGAAGGATTATCTTGATTGGAACAATGACTCGCCTGCGGGATTTCAACAAGTGTACAGTAAGGTTCGTTAGATGCCCACGTTGCAGCGATTTTTTTAATATTGCCTGTCTCATCCTTCTCGCCATAGACGAGGAGGAGCGGTTTATTGATTCGGTAGTCTTTCTCGTAGTGCAGACATGAAGCGGTTGCTAGAAAGATTGTAACAAAATCCTTTTTGCCTATTCGATTAAATGTTTTTGTTAGATACGCTTGCACGTCTGGCTTTAGAGCACTTGCTTTTACACTTTCACGAACCAAGTGTTCCCATGGATACAAGCGGATTAACATAGGAGTTATATTCAAATAGAATGTTTCTAGCCAAGACAATTTCATCGTGTTGCATGTGCAGTCAATCAGCACTAGCTTTTCTACTCTGTCCGGAAAATAAAAAGCGAATTCTTGTGCCGCGTTCCCGCCCATCGATTGTCCGATAAACGTAGCTTTCTCGATGCCTTCTTTATTCATGATCGTTGCTAGATCGTCGACGACCAATGTCATACTGAAATGCTCCCCCATAGGCCTAGACAGGCCATGGCCTCTTGCGTCCCATAGCAAGATATTAAAATTGTGACTCACTGCCGCTATTTGTTCGGAAAACATCTCATGGTCGGCACCGGCACCGTGTAAAAATATGAGCCATGGGCAATTCCCGCGCTTAGAGATCCAGTAGTGGATATCACAGCCATCCTTATTCAGCACTTTATTATTGCCTATGTCCATGCGATCATCTCTTTTTAGGATTTTGTCGTTTTATTAATTTTAGTATACACTAAAATAACTGAAAGATAAAATCGCCAAAGGGAGATAGTAGGAGCCCACACGGGATTATACGATGTATGCGGCATTCTCAGGATGTTCATCTTCTGTTGGTTCGGATGGGCCCAAGAACCGCGCGATAATTGGAGCTGTGGATCGGGCTGTCATCCGGCGCCGCGCTGCTAGTCTGGTCTAGCGGAAGTGTACCTCAGCACACGTAATTGGGAAGCGCCCACGGCCTTGTCGGATATGGTTGTGCACGAGACACACCTTGATACGATCATCATTGATCTTATTGGCGGCGGTGGGCGCAACCTTCTTAATCAAAGTGACTACGTGTTGCCTTGGATAGCATTCATCGTCGGCATTCATTTCATCGGATTGGTCGGCATCTTCGACGATTCGGCATTGTAGGTATTGGCAGCGCTGTTAACGGTCGTCGCGGGCGGCAAGAGTATTTGGAATTTCATCCTTGACCTTTACACTAATGTTAAACTTTATAATAAGGTTAGAATTCCCTTTCTGTGAGGTGATTGTTCTGAAAATAGGAAAGGTAAGAAAAATAACAGGCGTGAGTGCCCGTTCGATTCGTTATTATGAGGAAAAAGGACTGATTAAAGCCTCTCGTCGGGAAAACAATTACAGAGAATATGACGAAGGGGTGATCGAATCCATTAACACTATTCAACTTTATCTAGGATTAGGCCTGACAACTGACCAAATTCGCGACATCATCTTCTGCAAATATCCTGAACAACAAGCGCATAAAGAAAAGGACGTTTATTGCGAGGAATTATTGCATTTGTACCAGTCAAGGATGGAAGAGGTAAACCGACAAATCGCTGCATTAACCGAAGCGAAGCATAGATTGTCTGACAAAATCAATCAGATGATACAACAACGATGAGGAGGTAAGTAAATGACGATATTAGTTACTGGGGCAACGGGAACCGTAGGGCGGCATGTCGTGGACCAACTTATTCAAAAGGGGCATAAGGTACGTGCATTGACACGTAATCCGTTGAAAGCCAATCTTCCGAAAGGTGTAGAGGTTGTTACAGGTGATTTAAGCGATCCAAGTACGTTAGGTTCTGCGCTGGCGGACGTAAGCGGCATTCACTTGATTACAACAGGCGCCGAATATACTCCGTTACAGACGGGGCCTGAAATCGTTGAACTTGCCGAGAGAGCCGGGGTGCGAAGGGTTACCGTTCTATGGAATGGGGAGAAAGGCCCTTTTGAACGGGCAGTTGAGGCAAGCGGTCTGGAGTGGACGCAGCTTCAAGCCTTCGAGTTTATGGCAAATGCAAGAAAATGGGCGGACGCCATACGTTCCGAAGGGGTTGTGCGTGATCTATTCGGCGGATCGCGAATTGCTCCTGTTCATGAGGCGGATATTGGCAGAGTCGCGTCGGTTGCGTTAACCGAGGATGGCCACGCAGGTAAAATTTACACATTAACAGGGCCGGAAAGTTTGTCGGTTCAAGATAAGGTGCGGATCATCGGCGAGGTTATCGGACGAGAAATTCAGTTTATCGAGAGCTCCGAAGAAGAAGAACGCGAACAGATGAGAAGAATGGGGGTAGAGGAAGAAGCAATTGATTACGTAATCAGTTGGCACCTGAATCCGCCTGAATCGGCCAGTACGGTTTTGCCGACCGTCAAGGAAGTAACGGGACTCCAACCTTACACATTCGCAGCGTGGGTTAAGGAAAATGCAGATTTATTTATATAACAATGAATTTGCCAAGCCAAGCTGCTGACTCTTCTCGGCAACTTTTGTTCGTAACTGCAGAGACCATTAAATTTCGTCCGAGCTTTTCGATACTCTTTCGGGGAAATACACTTATTGTTCGTGCCTCGGATGGCCTGCAAAATCAGTACATCGAGTATGCGGTTAGTCAGGCAGTATGGTCTAAATAGAAAGACCCCTTAGTCTTTATCAGTTTAATAGATACTGACCCCTAGTTAGACCCTGAATCTCCGCTGCAAGGCAATTGAAAGGAGAGTCCCATATATGACACAACCTACAATAACTGTCCATGGTCGTGGTTCTGCGGTTCGCGGAATGGCGTCTGGTGTGTTTTTCATGGCGTTCTTCGGTACTCTTTGGGCATGCACAGGAATTATGGGCTTGCAAGGTTGGGGAGCACCTCTGTTGTTGGTTGCCTCTGTAGCCGTATGTATTGCGCTATTCATCAGTGGCGGATCACTATTAAGCGCATCACGAAAAATAAAGGATCATGTTTCCATAACGCCGTTTTAAAGCTAGTACCACCATCGGTGAACATGAAACGATTTGAATTTTTGTATAATGTGGATTGGGATTAAGTAATATGGATAAAAAAGGAAGAATCGGGGCATACTATAGCTCCGATTGTCTTTTTTATTCGGTCTTTTGCTGTCTGAGAGATGTGGGGATATTGTCGAAAAAGAAAGAAAATTTGCGGACTGCTGGCTATCTTTGACAGGGGGCGGCGTTGTATAATAGATAAGTACTGAGAAAGCGGACGGGAGTTGTGTGTATGCTGGAGGCCAAAGCTTTATTTCAAAACAGGGGATTCCGCAGGTTCGTCATTCTGGCGACCATCGTTCTTATTTTATATGGAATTCGCAGCATCTTGGACTTGATCTTGATTACGTTTATTTTTATCTTTTTGATGAACCGTCTCCAACATTTCGTTGTGACCAATTTGAACAAGCTCTTTAAAGTCAATGATAAACTGATAGTCCTTCTGCTGTATATCGCCATCGTCTTCGGCCTGGGTGCCGGTTTGTACAAATTTTTTCCGGTCATCATTATTGAAATCTCACAGTTAATTCGCCAGATTACGGAATTTTATACACAGCCTCAGGACAACGAAATAGTCAACTATATTGTTAATGCCATTAAGGAAATTGAGCTGACCGGGTATATGGAGAAGGGCTTTGATTTCCTGTATAAATCACTTTCTAATATTAGCAAGTGGGGTTTACGCATTTTTTTGGCATTAATATTGAGTCTATTTTTCTTGTTGGAGAAACAGAGAATTAAGCAATTTACCGACAAGCTGAGAACGAGTAAAATTTCCGCTTTCTACCAGGAATTGGAGTATTTCGGCAGAAAGTTCGCCGGTTCCTTCGGTAAGGTTATCGAGGTCCAGTTCATGATCGCTATCGTGAACTGCATCCTGTCAGTCATCGTTCTCTGGTTTATGGGCTTCCCCCATTTATTTGCGCTCGGCGTGCTCATATTTCTCCTGGGACTGATTCCAGTGGCGGGCGTGATCATCTCGTTGATTCCCTTGTGCACCATTGCCTTTACGATCGGGGGAATTCCTAAAGTCATCTATATATTGATAATGATTGCCGTCATCCATGCGATTGAAGCCTATTTCCTAAATCCGAAGTTCATGTCTTCGAAGACGAACTTGCCCGTGTTCTATACGTTCGTGGTTCTTATATTCAGCGAGCATTTCTTCGGTGTATGGGGATTGATTATCGGCATTCCGATGTTTATCTTCATACTGGATATTATTGAAGTGAAGGATTACAGCCGTTAACCGGTCTTCCTTTCTTAATCAAAGTGAAGATCAATAAGGCTGTCCGATAAGGACAGCCTTTTTTAAGTGCCCGAATCTGCTTGTTATACTCCTACCGATGCCGTTTCGGGCAGTGTGCTGCCTCCGTCGATAACTACCTGGGTGCCGGTAATATAACTGGATTCATCGGAGGCGAGGAAGGCTGCCAGTTCGCCGACTTCTTCGGGCTTGCCCAGCCGCTTTAACGGAATGGCGTTAGCTATTCCTTGGATGACCGAACCCGGATCCTCCGGATTGGATTCGCTGCCGATCTGCTCAGCCATCGGCGTATGAATGTATCCGGGGCATATGGCGTTGACCGTAATTCCATGCTCGGCAACCTCAGCGGCCAGCGAGCGAGTGAAGCCGATAATTGCGGACTTCGAGGTGGCGTAAGCAACTTCGCCCGGATCGGCGACCATATAGCCGGTTACCGAAGACATGTTAACAATCTTGCCGTATTTGTTCTCCTTCATATAGGGTAGTACAGCGCGGGTGACATTCCATACTCCATTGATGTTTACCCGGAAGTGGAAGTCGCGCACATCATCGCTCATTTCCGTAAACTGGGCAAGCTTGATAACCCCGGCATTGTTGACGAGAATATGTACCGCTCCATATTTCGCAGCCACATCATCAGTCGTTCGGCTAACCGCTTCCCGGTCGGTAATGTCCAGTTGATAGGCGGAAGCCCGGCCGCCAGCCGCTTCAATGGCCTGGGCCGTTTCGAATACCTTATCGTTCAGATCATACAGAATGACATGGGCGCCATGCTTTGCTAACACGGTAGCAATTCCTTTACCGATTCCCATGGCTGAGCCTGTGACAATCGCTATTTTTCCGTCTAGTTTTTTCATAGCTTGTTCTCCTCCACTTTACTGTTCTTTATAGGCTACTATACTATTATTTTACCATAGATATCCATTTAAGGATTGGGACAGATTTGTTACAAATAGGCCGAAATACCGTTACAGGGGAAATAGAACGTGGTTGAAAGTCTTGGCCTTTATGCATTTTCCAGTGTTTGCCTGATTTGATTATGATATGATATGACTAGAGAACATGAAGGAGGGAAAGGCTTGCAGCCCAAAATCCGACTGATTCTTTTTGATTTGGACGATACGCTGCTGCATTTTGATGACTATTGGGAAGCCAGCCTGAAGGAGGCTTTCCGTCAGCATCCTTTGACCCGCGACGAGGATCCGGACCGTCTCTTTGAATGCTTTAGCCGTAAATCCGAGCTGTATCACGAGCAGTATTATCTTCAGAAAATCAGCATAGAGCAATTTCGCGAACGCAGGTATATCGATGCCTTGGCTGATTTTGGCAGGCGGGGGGACGAGAAGTCAGCGAAGCAATTTGAAAAATTGTATCAGCGGTTAAGCAAAACCTTTATGAAAACGGACAATCAACTGCTGGATGTGCTTGAGGAGCTGCAGAAACGGTATATGCTCGGGATAGTAACGAACGGAACGGCCAGCTGGCAGTTCGACAAATTGGAAGCTACAGGGGTGGATCGATTTTTCCCGAGGGAAGCCGTCTTTATATCGGAAACTATCGGATGCGAGAAGCCGTCTCCCGAAATCTACCGCAGACCATTGGACTATTTTCAAGTAGAACCGTCCGAAGTCTTGTTCGTAGGCGATTCCTGGAAGAATGACGTGGTCGGCCCCATGAGCCTGGGGATGAATGCCATCTGGTTTAACAAGAAGGGAAGAGCGCAGCCCGAGAGTCCTGTTCCCATGGCTACGATCAAGCACATGGCTGAGTTAATAGAATGGCTGTAGTAAGATCCTTGGCCTGAGCTGCTTCATTCCAAATCGGCGGCATGGATGGCAAGACTCGTCCATGCCCGGAAGCAGGACGGGAGGAAAAACAATGCAGGGATAGGCGGGATTGCATTGCGAACTGTCACATTTTTATGCTAAGCTGTTATTTGTGATCATTACTATCTGGAAGGATGATGAAAAAGCAATGAAGTTTTCCGCATCAAGACAACAGCGTTACCTGCTTTGCGGTTTTGCTTTTTTACTATGCTTCCTTTTAGTGATACCGATAGCATTACATCCCGCCATTCCGGCTGATCCGCTGAAGCCCGTCCTGAGGGCAAGAGCGGCTGCTACTTCAGACAATCCCTTTAATAAATATTCTCATGCAGAGCCTATTCTACTGTTTCTGGTTCTAATACTGTGCACCGTCCCCTCAGACAGGGTCCGTTCCCTTGTCACCACGGCGCAATTTCGTATCCGCGCGTCCATACCCGTTATGTTCAAGCAAGTGATTTTATCCCCGATTAAATTCACTTCCGTTATGTACTCATAGCTCGATGGGCCCATACCGCTGATCATTTATGCTCATTTAGAAGACTACCTGCCATCATTTAGGAGGCCTCTGCAAATTATGTTTCAATCAATCATTGATTTTCTTATGGATTTCGGTAGCCTCGGGCTATTTCTTCATTCCTTCGCGGATGCGGTTATTTTTCCGATTCCCGCCTTTTTCCTGCAAGTCCCCTTAAGCCTCATCAATCCATCCCAAGCTCTCTGGCTGGCAACGGTAGGATATATCGGAAGCATTCTCGGTACCCCGTTGGGATATTGGATAGGCAAAGGATTAGGCAAATCGGTCCTATATAAATTCCTCAAGAAAGAGTGGATCGAAAAAGCCTCTACCATGTTTCAACGCAATGGAGAAGCGGCTATTCTGGTCGGAGCCTTCACCCCGATTCCCTTCAAGGTGTTTACCATTCTCGCCGGCTGTCTGAATTTTTCCGTATGGAGACTCATCGGCTACGCCGCATTGGGGCGCGCCACGAAGTTTTATGTTGTAGGAGCTCTCTTTTATGTATACGGACGGGCCGCTGAGGGCATGATCGATGGTCTTAAATATCTATTCCTGGCAGTAGGGGTTGTCGTGGCGATCGGCTTTCTCGTGTTCAAGAAAATGCGAAATAAGAAGACGACCAAGCTTAACCCGGAGCAACAAAGCAGCTCGACGAGCGATTAAATATGCAATGGGTTCAGTCGCCCGGATGTCAGTATCGGCGCGGTCTTTGCCATCTGCTGTATTGAATTAAAACAGCTCTTTAACGGGCTGTTTTTTTTGCATTCGTAAGCCTCGGGGCTCCCCGCAGAGAAGTATACAGCTCTCCTTGGAAGCGATGCAAAGACAGGAGAGGATAGAAGAGGTTTGAAGCTACCTGGTCAGGGGGAGAGAAATACGCTTCGAAGGCCCCAGGTCACGCTGCAGGGGGATTTAGGCTAATATCTTTCTTAATAATTGACAAACGAGGCAGGAGCAACCATGATAGAAAAAGAGATTTAACGATGCGTTAGAGGAGTGAGATTTCGATGATCCGCCATATCTCAGAGACAAAATCCGCGTTTCGCAAATATTTGATCCTGTTCTTCACCATGATTCTTATTCCTACTTTGCTGCTTCTGGCGTGGCAGATTTACAGCAAATACCGGGATGCTGTGCAGAAAACTGTAAGCGTTTCCGAAGCCGCTTTGGAATCCGCTTCCCGCAATCTGGATCTGCTGCTGGACCAATTCGGACAAATCTCTTTGCAAATCTCACTGACTCCGGATGTGCTGGAGATGTTGAACCGCCCATTCGACCTGCAGGCTTATCAATATGCGGATATTAAAGGGCAGCTGCGAAGCTGGATGAACTCCAATGCGCTGTTTGAATCGATCTATCTGGATATTCTGCAGAACGGGAAAGTGTTGACGGTCAATGAGGGCTTGTATGACCTTAAGGACTTTTACGATAAGGACTTTCTGAACCGGGTAACCGGAGCTGCGTCTGAATTTCCGCGCCCCTGGGTCGGCTTGCGCGAACGGCCGGGGGAGCCCGGGAAGGAGATTCTGTCCTTCGTCAAGCCGGTGCCGGCCACGCAGAAAACGGCTTTAGGCTACTTGGTGTTCAATATCCACAAGGATGTTTTTATGAGCACTTTGCTGAACTTGAATTCACAGATGTCGGGACCGTTGATCGTAGCCGATCCATGGGGGCGTCCGGTTTCCTCAACGGTAGAGGGGCTGGATTTGGATAAAATGCTTCCGAAGCTCGGACCGGGAGCCATCTATACAGAAACGGTTTCGCTCGCCGGGAAGAAATACATCCTTAGCGGCGCCAAAAGCACGACGAATGGCTGGGCCTTAATGCAGCTCACCCCGGCAGGGCCCTACACTCCAGTCGTTACGGATGCTATCCGCCAGGCTGTCCTCATTATGCTTGGCGTACTTGCCGTCGGAGTCGGATTGTCCTACTTGTTCGCCTCGATTCTGTATGATCCGTGGCGGCGTCTGGCAACGAAGCTTCAGGAATTCGTGATGAGAGCCCCCGGAGACAGCCAGGACGCATACGCGGTTGTCAACCGGGCGATTCATAATTTGATTACTACGATTCGGCACAATGAACCGATTGTCCGCAATCATGTCGTGCACGAATGGCTTCACAATCATCAGCCCGAAGATCCGGACGCGGCCCGCCGATTCTCCGAGGCCGGCATTCAATTTGTATCTCCTTATCATGCTGTGCTTGTTGTAGTGGACGAGAGTAGGCGTGACCGGGATAGCTCGGCCGGGCATACGCTGTTCTTGTTCAGCCTGGCGGAGGATGAGCTGCGGGCCCGATTTATGGCGGCAGGGACGATTCTCGACCGCGGCAAGTTCGCCTTCATCCTCAATTTCGACCGGGAAGTGTTCGACGGCGAGCTAATGGCCGAGCTGGAGGACGGCTGCCGGACGATCCAGCGGCTGGCCCACAGCCGCCTGAAGGCGGAGCTTTACTTCTTCGTCAGCGGGATCGGCCCTTTGGATCAGCTGGCTGAAGCATACGAGCAGGTAAAGCGGGCCATGACCTATAAAGCTTTCCTGCCGCAATCTGCTGTATGCTTCGTGGAGGAGACGAAGGAATCCGGTCATTTTCAATATCCGGCGGCTTATCAGAAGAAGATATTGAACACGATCCTGGCCGGGGACCAGAGCCGGGTGGAGCATTATATGTCGGAGCTGTTCGACCGTTATTTATCAAGCAGCGGCTCACCGTATCCGAAGCTGCTGCAAATGATCGTGATACTGATGAGTCATGTTCTCGGCTCCTTGGTACAGGAAGGGTACGACATTGAACCGCTGATGGACCAGGTGGATCTGCTTCAGCTTCAGCAATGCCAGAACCAGTCAGAGCTCCGCAGTATGCTAATGCGTCAAATCGGGCAAATCATGGATTATTTAGAGACGGTACGGAAGCAGGCGGAGGGCAGCAGCCCATGGGTCCGGCAGGCGATGGACTATATAGAGGCCCATTATGCGAATAACATTTCCATATCGGATATTGCTTCTCATATCGGCATCAGTCCTTCACATCTGAGCCGGATCTTCAAAGCAGAGGTAGGCAAGTCTCCGCTTGAATATTTAACCGAACGGAGATTGGCGATGAGCAAAACGCTGCTGAAAGACAAATCGAAATCATTGCAGCAGATCAGCCAATTAATCGGCTATAACGATGCCCATACGTTCATCCGTTCGTTCAAGAAGGCGGAAGGGACGACCCCGGGCGAATACCGCAAAAAGGTAATGGACCTTTCTTGATTTGAATGGATTTTTTTTGTCACCCGGCAATTTTTGCGCAATAACGCCCATACGAATCAAAAACTCGTAATTTCCTCCTATTCGGGAATGCATTACGATGAAAACGCAATCATGACCATACGAAAGGAGGATTTAGATTGGCGTTACCTTCTACGGCTCGAACATCCACACTATCATTTTTATCAATGTATTGGAGGAAAGCGTGGAAGCCGTTTGCAAGCCACAAATATTATTTTGTGCTGCTGCTTCCTGGTATCCTTTACTTCTTGTTGATCCATTATTGGCCTATGGCTGGTATTGTAATCGCATTCAAAGATTTTCGGTTAATAGATGGCGTAATGGGAAGCCCTTGGGCCGGGCTCAAATGGTTTCAGTTATTGTTTGATTCACCTGATTTCTGGGTGGCGCTGAGGAATACGATCATTCTCAGCGTCTATAAGCTGGTGTTCAACTTCCCGGCACCGATTATATTGGCGCTTCTGCTCAATGAAGTGTATCATGTCGGTTTTAAGCGGGTCATTCAGACGGTTGTTTACTTTCCACATTTCTTGTCTTGGGTCATTCTTGGAGGGGTGTTATATTCGTTGTTTTCTTCCAAGAGCGGATTGTTGGAGATGTTTGGACTCCAAACCTCGCCATTGATGGATCCGGGCAGCTTTCGGGGATTACTCGTACTGTCTGAGCTGTGGAAGGAGGTCGGATGGGGGACCATTATTTATATGGCAGCGATCTCTGGCATTAACATGGAGCTCTACGATGCTGCCAAAATTGATGGAGCTAACCGCTTTCAATTAGTCCGCCATATTACATTGCCTTCGATTGCGGGCACGATCGTCATTTTGCTTATTTTGAAAACAGGTCATATTTTGAACGTAGGCTTCGATCAAATCTACAACTTGTACAACCCACTCGTTTATGAGGTTGCGGATGTACTGGATACTTATGTATACAGAGTGGGGATTACGATGGGAAGATATCCGTTCGCCACAGCCGCAGGGTTGTTCCAGTCTGTAGTTGGGTTGATCTTGATTGTATTAACCAACCGATTAGCCAAGAAATTCGGCGAACAAGGAATATGGTGAGGAGGTACTGATGCATTCTTCATTCGGAAATCGCTTGTTTAACACAGTCAATGCCGTTTTGCTTTCATTATTAGGTCTTGCCACGATCTATCCACTATGGCGAGAGATTTCCCGGTCGTTAAGCTCGGGTGATGCGGTAATGCGGGGGGGCATGTTCTTATGGCCCGTTGACTTCAGACTGGATGCGTACCACATCATAATAAAGAGCGATTATTTGTGGACGGCGTATGGCAATTCCCTCTTTATTACCATCGTAGGAACAGTACTAGCGCTTCTATTAACGTCAAGCACTGCCTATCCACTGGCCAAACGGACGCTCCCGCTCAAGAAGTTGTTTATGCTCATTGTATTGTTCACTATGATCTTCAGCGGAGGCCTGATCCCGACTTACCTGGTGATGAAAGAACTGCACCTCATTAATACTTTATGGGCCATCATCGTCCTGAATCTCATAAGCGCTTTCAATGTCATCGTCATGCTCAGCTTCATTCGAACGATCCCCGAGGAACTGGAAGAATCGGCTATGATCGATGGCGCCAATCCGATTCGTATCTTTTTTACGATTATATTGCCGCTATGCAAGCCGGTACTGGCAACATTGGCCCTGTGGATGGCGGTTAGCTTATGGAATAACTTCTTCCAATCTTTTATCTATTTGAACGATAAAGCGCACATGACCTTACCCGTCTTGCTTCGTCAAATTATTGCCGGTCAAGTTGATGCGGAAGCGATGGGCGAGCTCAATGCAGCTTCTTCGGATTCTGTCATTGCAGCCACAATTGTTGTCTCTTTGATCCCTATATTGATGGTGTATCCATTCTTGCAGCGTTTCTTCGTGAAAGGCGCAATGATTGGATCGGTCAAAGGGTAAAAAAATATTAGGAGGTCATCCCATGCTTCAGGCTCCAAAAAGAAAGATGATGTTGGCAAGCGTGCTCGCAGTATCGATTGTTTCCGCTGGTTGCAGTGCAAAAAATGAGAAGGATGCGGCTGTGACTGCTACCGCGACTCCAGCAATTAAAGAAGTGAAAACGACTACCTATGAAATCCTCCGCAAATTTGCCGCTCCGGAGTATCCGGCGGATGGCGGCGTGGGCAAGAAAACGCTCCTTGAGGCATTTGAGAAAACTGGAGCGAAGGGATTCGATTTCAAGGTTACTCTCGCAAGCGGAGACGATTACTTTACCAAGCTGAACATTCTTGCTACCTCAAGCCAGCTTCCTGACTATTTCGACATCGATTCGAAGACGCTCGCACGGTTCTCCGAAGAGGGACTGCTTCTGCCACTCGATGAGTATCTGAAGGATGCTCCAAATCTAATGAAGATCATTCCGGAAGAATTCTGGAAGGAAGTCACGTTTAACGGTAAAATTTACGGCATTCCAAAGGGAAGAAACGACAAGCCGTTTAACTTGCCCAGTACACTTGGACTTACCATTCGACAAGATTGGCTGGATAACCTCAAACTGAGTCAGCCGACCACACTAGATGAGTTGTATGCCGTATTGCAAGCCTTTGTTACACAAGATCCTGACAAGAACGGCAAAGACGATACATTCGGTCTGGGAGTTTCCAACGAGACGAATTTCAATGCGATCTTTGGCGCGTATGGCATTATCCCTAAATATTGGACTGAGGTAGACGGAGGAATTAAGAAAGGGCTCGTGCTTCCCGAAATGAAAGAGGGCCTTGCTTTACTACAGAAATGGTATGCGGAAGGTCTTATTGCTCACGACTTCCCGATTATGGAATCCAAACAAAGAGATGAGCTGGTTGTAAACTCTCTGGTCGGAGTGTTCGAGGGAGATGTGTATTATACGGAAAAGATGTCTAGCCCACTTGCAACTTCGCTGCATGAAGCCAATCCCAATGCCAAGCTCATCATGCTGGAAGCGCCGAAAGGTCCGGCTGGTAAGCAAGGCTATCAAGAAAAGCTCTATAATTCGGAGTTCACAGCACTGTCGGCTAAAGTTCAGGATCCCAAGAAATTGTTCCAATATCTGAATTGGGTTGCCGATCAGAGCGATGAAGGCGGATTCAATCACATGATGTACGGCATCGAGAATGAGGATTTCACTTACGACCGCGCTACGGATACAATCGAATTGATTACTCCGTATGCCGAGCTGTATAAGAAAGGGTATTCCAACCCGGTTCGATTCGTTATTGTTACCGATCGTCGTTCAGCGAAGCCAGAAGTTCGTGAGGCCATTGAAATTGTGAACAAACATGTGATCTCCAATGCCTTGTGGAAATCGGTTCCAGCAGAGATGGATTATCCAGATCTCGAGACTAAGCTGTGGATGGAATATTTGGTCAAGATCGTTACGGGCGTGTGGCCTGTAGAGAAGTACGACGAATTTATCAAAAAATACTATGCTCAAGGCGGTAAACTCATCGAAGAGCAAGCCAACGAGCTGTGGAAATCATTACAATAAAATGCAGTCAATGAGCTTGTGATGCCCTCTATTGCTAATTATTTCGATTTAATCGAACAACTCCTGCAGCCAAGTCAGATGATCCACCGACATCTGACTTGGCTGCAGATAATTGAATCCTAAGGGAGGAGCATTATGTATGAGTAGGTTGAGAAAAGGAATTACACAATTAAGTATTTCGGTTATGCTGCTTAGCTTGTTCTTACAGATGTTTGCTAGTTCTGCGAATGCTCAAGGGATTACCCAAGTCACAGGCAACGAAATCGTCAGTAATGGCTATTATGTGTTTGCAATCCCAGGGATCAACAGCTACTTGCAGGGGCGTGGCCAATATGCACTCTCCTCGAATCCTAACACGAACACATCGCCGTTACTGCGCAGCCATATCAAATTTGATGAGACACTTCCTCAGGTAAACGAGGCAATCGTATGGCAGGCAATACCATTCGGTTCAGGCTACAGTCTGAAAGCCTACTCTGAGGATGGAACCAATGCCTACTTGAATATTTCGGAAGTGGACTTGACGCTTGGCGAACAGCAGGAGTTAGTCCTGACAGTAAATGATAACGGCACTATTCTCATTAGTCGTGAGGTAAACGGTACCTATTATTATGTGCGGTTCACCAATGCAAACGGCGTAGGCTGGCAATCCAGCCCGGATAATTCATACCTGCCAAGTATGTCATTCCGTGTATTCCCCGTTACAGAAAATATGATTATTTCAAATGATAGAATCCTAGAGATTAACGCGCATGAGATCGTCAGCGGCGGGTTCTATTCACTCTCTATTCCCGGAATTAACAGCAATACGCTTGGGCGGGACGAATATGCTCTGGCAAGCGAGAGCAATGGCAATGCTGCCCCCTTATTACTTCGTCATATTCCATTTGATGTCGGTCTGAAGAGCATATCAGCTGTTCTCGTATGGCAAATTGAAAGCTATGGAAGTGGCTATAGCCTGAAAGCCTATTCCAAAAGTGGAGGCGCTTCCTACTTGAATCTTAATGGAAATGATTTGACGCTGGGTGAACGGCAGGAACTAAGCCTGATTATCAATGACGATGGAACCGTACAGATTTCCCGCAATGCAAACGGTTCGATTTATTATGTGCGGTTCACTAATTTAAACGGCGTAGGCTGGCAATCCAGTACAGACGCTTCTTATAAGCCAAGCATGTCATTTCGCGTGAGCGCTGTTCCGCTTTCCTTGCTTGAGAACAATCCGATCAAGCCTGTTTCCTCAAGCAATATGCATAGCGGCGGGTATTATATCTTTGCCCATCCCGGCATTGGCAGCACCGACCAAGGCCACGGTCAGTTTGCTTTATCCGGTATCGAAAATATCAATTCTAACAACTCTATGCTCAGACATGTGAAGTACTCTGAATCACAATATGGTCTGGATGATACCATCGTATGGAAGTATGAAGCTTACGGGTCTGGCTTCAGCTTGAAGCTGCTCGGTGCTGACGGGACGGACAGCTATTTGAACCTTGATATGAATGGTTCAACCGCTAGCGCAACACTCGGGCCCAGGCAAGAATTGAAGTTTACTAGAAACGCTGACGGAACGGCAAAAATTTCGCGTAGCCTGAACGGGACCACCTATTACGTTCGTTTTACGACGGCAGGCGGCGTAGGCTGGCAGGCAGGCACTTATGATAGCAGCAATGCTTTCCGAGTGTTTGAGGTTCCTAGCGCTCGTATTATGCCAATGCCAAACATCGTCAAAGGTCAGCAATTAACGGAAGGCACGAAATATATATTGGCCATCCAGAATATTTCCAGTAACGATCAAGGCAGAGGATTGTTTGCGCTATCCAGTAAGCCAACGGCATACACGGATCAGAAGCTGTTCCAGCACGTGAAGTTCAGCGATACTGTTCAACCTCCGGTGAATCCAAGTCTGGTATGGGTTTTTGAGAAATTTGGCGGTGGTTATAGCTTGAGGGCAGAAGGTGTTGAGGGAGACAACAATTATTTGAATATCAGCATGGCAAACAGCAAGCCCAATGCATATCTGGGTTCAAGGCAAGAGCTGAATGTGGTTGTCAACGAGGACGGGACAGTAATGCTGTCTAAAGCCTTGGAAGGAATCCCTTTTTATATCCGGTTTACGAATTTAAGAGGAATCGGATGGGAAGCAGCTCCTGCAACAAGCTCTGCATCGTTTCTGCTATACCAAGTATCCGATGTTCCGACGCCTAGACCGACTTACTACAAAGTCGGGGCAACTCACCTAACGAGCGGCAACGATTACGTACTTGCGATTCCGGGCATTACGCCAACTGGCGGCACCAAGGATCAGTATGCCGTTTCCAGTGAGAATACAACGAGCTCAGACCCATTGCTATTGAAGTATGCCAGCTTTGATGCCTCTAAAGACACAGTGGACTATCGACTGGTATGGAAATTCGAACAAGTTGAAGGTGGATGGGCGATTAGGTCTCATAATGAAGCAGGTGAGAACAGTTATCTAAACATTCATCTAAGTAACAGCAATCAACCTTCAATTTCACTTGGGCCTAAACAAACATTGACTGTTAATGCTGATGCTACAGGACTAGCGAGCGTGTCCCGAGTCATTGACGGCAAGACGTATTACGTTCGTTTTACGACAGTGAATGGTCAAGGCTGGCAGGCGAGCGCGACGAACAGCAACAATCTCTTCCATGTGTACGAAGTGAACATCGATAAGACAAAGTTGGATCTGGAAGAGCCTCGTGAACAGCCTTTGTTTACGATTTCGGCTCTGTCTGATTTGCATGTTGATTACGGTTTGCAGGATAATCCGGACGTGATTAGACCGCAAATTCGCGCTGCACTTGGAACCATTAAGACGAATGAAAATCCGGATCTGGTCGTTGTGACCGGGGACAGTTCGAGTACAACTGGCAGCATCCCATGGGGTCAAGAGACATACAATAAGTTTGTTTCGCAGGTGACAGGCGCTTTCGCAGAGACGAGCAAATACGGAAAAGTGCTATATGTTAACGGGAATCACGATTATGAAGCAGGTTCGACTGCGTACAATTCCGGCGCCTATATCGATTCAACGATGCTAAGCAGCCTTGGGCAATATGAAGATGTGTTATATGAAGGTGTAGATCGGACTTCCAATCTGTTGGCTTATCACTACATGATTAACGGAATTCACTTTATCGGGATTAATACTCCGTATAATGGGGACGAAACCATCGATTCCAATGTGTATACGCCCGAAGCTATCGATTTCGTGGAGAACACACTTTTGACCATCGGCAATACCGAACGGGTTATCGTACTTGGTCATTATCCTCTTCAAGGATCAAAAGCATTAACTGCGCCAGCGAAAGCTCTCTCTGATGAGAATGGCATGAACACCCGCTTGCATCGCATTTTTTTGAACTATCCGAACTTGATCTATCTCTATGGCCACGACCATGGTGGTCCTTTCATCGAACAGGACACTTTCGAGCGGGTGACAGCCTATAACGCTGACGGCAGCATAGAACAGGATCGTAACGTTCGCTCTACAGGCTATGTCTCTAGCTTTGCAGGTTCACTAAGCTATTATAACAATCGATATAATCCAGGGCCGCTCTCAGCCGAGCAACCTGCAGTAATCCAGTCACTCATGGTCTATGTTTATGAGGACTATGTAGATTTGCAGATGAAAAACTATGGGGAGCGGAACGGAATTAAGAAAAACCTTGCGCCGTATACGATTCCTTTCAGGGAATGGATAACCTCTCGGACATACACGATCGATCATACGGCGGGAACGGTTACGGACATTCCACACCAAACGACCATTGAAGCCTTTTTGGCCGGGTTTGATCAATCGGAAGAGCTTTCCGTATTTGGATTGGATGGGAATGAAATCACTGATCATAGCAGAATCATCCGTTCTGGGATGGAACTGAAACGAATGAGCGGTACAGCTGTGCTGGACTCCCTGCAGGTGCTTGTTAATCAGGCTGCCGTGACAACGCTGCCGATCGAGGGCAACTCGAAGGTTCCTAGCTCGGCAGAAACCGAGATGGTTGCGCTTACGGATCAGCAATTCAATAAAATCGTTGTATACAAGCAGGATAGCCCAGATTGGAATGATCCGAATGCAATCGTATGGAAGTGGCAGCCGACTACCGCATTAGGATTTACGGGAATTAGCACCTTTGACCTTGTGACGGATGCGAAGCTTCGCTATAGTGAGTTTTATGGCGGATATGTTGTTGTGACGACCGCTTCTCGTGGATTTGTGGGTATTATTGATTACGAAACTGGTGAACGGCTATATAGCCGCGCTACGAAGAATGAGGAGAATCCTCATTCCATTGAATTGCTGCCGGACGGAAACATCGTTGTGGCAGATAGTGTCGGCAACGCTGTGACCATATACGCGTCCAGTCAGGGGGATGCAAATGGTTATTATTACCGAGTAGAGCTTCCTGGAGCTCATGGCTTAGTTTGGGATAACCAGCGCAAGCTGCTATGGGCAGTTGGAGATTATGAGGTGGTCGCTTATGAAATCACCGGCACGACAGAGCGGCCAACTCTAACATTGAAGGAAGGTTTGGGGGCTGATCTCCCGGCAATGGAAGGCAAAGAAGGGGCTTGGGGCCATGATTTGTTCCCTGTTACGGAAGGCGGGGACCTGCTCTGGGTGACAGCCCAATATGAAGTGTATCAGTTTAATATGGTTACTGGAGAACTGTCTAACACATTCGACTCGCATGATGATATTTTTAGCACTCATGTCAAGTCCATTGGAACACAGCCGTATACGGGCAACATTATCCGTACTGTACCTAATGGAACGATGGCATCTTGGGCCACGAATGCGGTGGATATATTCCGTTTCGATGGACAAGGCAGCTACACGCATGATCTAAGAATTCATAACAGCGAGGCGTACTACAAGGCGCGTACCTGGTATCCTAGCATTCGGATGATCAATGATATGATCAAGGAGGAACCTTCAAGTCCACTGGCGACAGACAAACCCGGCAAGCCGGTATTGTCGAGTGACAGTGGGTACGACACGGGCCTAAGAGACGGCAACTACACGATTACCATGAATCAATGGTGGGGCAATAATGGGACGACATACAAGTTGTATGAGAATGGGGGGTTAATCGATACGCAGTCATTAATTGATAAATCTCCTGATGCCCAGACGGCTGCAACCGTCCTAACAGGCAGAATTAACGGCACTTATGTATACACATGCGAATTGATTAATTCCTACGGGACGACAAATTGCGATTCGATAACCGTTGTTGTTGCAGATGCCTTACCGGGTAATGCTGTGCTCTCCAGCGATAACTGGGATGGGGACGGAAGCTACAACGTGATGATGAATATGTGGTGGGGAACCAATGCAGCTACCTTCGAGCTCTATGAGAATGGGGAATTGGTACAATCCGTTCCTCTGCTCGAAGCGACACCTGGAGCTCAATTCGCAACGGTAACCATGACAGACAAACTAGCAGGAACGTATGAATATTACGGTAAGTTAATCAATGCAGCTGGTGAAACGATAACGGAAAAAATTGTCGTACATGTATCTTAAAAAGCAGTGGAGATCTAATAGTGGAGAACAGCTAGCTTAGCAGATGATACCGGGATCCCCACTGCTAAGCGGGGATTGCTTCTTAGGAAAATGATGATAGAAAAGGAGGGGAATGAAGGGGTCGAGGTGATCATTACACCCGATGCTCCGAACGAAAAGTGGCAGGCAGGGAAGGAAATGTCCGGTATCGTTGAAGCGATATTGACGGGGATCAACCATTCCATCCCGCAAAGGAAATATGTACTGACGGCCAGTGGGGCGAAGGCGGACTGGATCCGGCAAAATTTGCAGATCGGGGAAGCGATTTCCGTTAAAATAGAGATAGACGGCGGCCTCGAGGAGGCTGAGTATGTCTTGGCCGGGTTCAACCATAGATTCGCTAATGTCTTGGTTCATGAGGGCAAAGTGAGCGAAGCCGTTCTGAATATCCAGGATCCAAAGATCATCGTCTAACTGACAGGTTAACGAAACAGAGGAGAGTGAAACGGATGAGGCAACCGGAAAGATGGAAGGTCGGTACTTCTTATAATGTCAAGAATACCGCCGGACTGGAAGAGATCAAGAGTGCCGGATTGGATTGTATTGAATTGGTATTGCACAGCAAGGACTGGAACAGTCAGTTCCAGGAGCTTTCCGAGCAGTTTACCGCGATCGTTCAGGAAGCCAATCGCCTGAACCTGCATATATGGTCCGTCCATTTGCCCTATGGCCATGATTGGGACGTTTCCTGCCCGGATGACGCCAAGAGAGAGGCGATCATAGCCAATCAGTATAAATTGCTGGAGCTGGCAGAGAGTTGGGGAGTAGGCCGGGCGGTACTGCATCCGAGCTATGAGCCGATTCCGATTGAGGACAGGCGCCGTCGGTTAAGCATATGCCGGGACGGACTGCAGCAACTGGCCCGCCGGGCGGGGCATCTGAATATTCGAATAGCGGTGGAATGCCTGCCCAGAACCTGTCTCGGAAATACGAGTGACGAAATTTTGGAGTTGATCGGGTCTGAAGATCGATTGATGGTTTGCTGCGATGTTAACCATCTTCTTCAGGAAACCGCGGTCGATTTCATCAACAAAGTCGGTTCGCGGATCATTACCGTTCATATGTCCGACTATGACGGGGAGGATGAGAAGCATTGGATGCCCGGAGAAGGAATTATAGACTGGAAGAATGTTCTTCGAGCCCTCGCCGGCCACGGATATGAAGGTCCGTTTATGTTCGAGGTGAGAAACCCTTCCCCGGAAGATCTTACGGCATGCTGGAGGCGGCTGTTGGCATTGAATCCTTAATTATGCGTCATTCTTCTTGGAAAGGCTGCTTGGCAGGACCGCCTGCTAAGCGGCCTGCTTGTTTTTTACCAGAGCTATTAGCCTTCGATGTGCTTCCGGTATTCATGGCAAGAATCTACATTCGTTTATAATGACGGATTGGATCGAAAAAATGAATATTCATCATCCGACGGTGCCGAATCAACGGCAGGGCTTCTTGAAAATCCATCAATTTTCTTCATCTGCTGGTGCCGCGGCCAGAGGCATGGGAGTCTAAATGGATTTTTAGAGGCTGTCGATTAATGGTGTACGATTATGATCATGGAAACCTGCACGGTTTGGTTTTAACAGAACCAGACGACCTTAATCGCTCCAAATGGGCCTTTCGGTCATTTTAACGGAACTAGATGACCTTATTCCCAAGAAATGCAGGCGAAAGTAGGATAATTCTATGAAATAAGCGCGTCTGGTTCCGTTAGTCTAAAAAAACCGCCTATTTTGACGAAATAAGATCTCCCAGTTCCGTTACGTTTACGCTTTTATCCATTACTAGTTTCATTGATGCTACACAATTTTGCTTTTACTATTACATTCATCCAGTTGAACACCTTTTCCACATTAAATCGACTGCCTCTTTTTATACAGTTAGTTTACTCCTACGAGGTGAAAAACTGAAAACTACCCTGAAAATCCATCAATTTTCATCATCTGCTGGTGCCGCGGCCAGAGGCATGGGAGTCTAACTTCTTTTCTCTAGCCGTCACCAATTTTGGATATACTTATGTTGAACGAAACCGAGTTACCGCCCTATGGACTTTCAATTACCGCATTTATGCTCAAATGATTGCCTTTATGGAAATGGAGCGTATATGGTCGATAGGATTGGAAACAACGTTAAATAGTGTTGCGAGTTCGGCTGGCACCAGAATGACGGGTAACTTTTTTGGTTTTTTTGACCTCGGAATCTCCTGTATGTCCCATGTGCGATGGAACGTGTTGACATACAGAAATTTCAAGGCGCTGTAGATCACGTTGGAGACTGACCAACCACCACGCGAGGGGTCGGGAGCTTTCACATACAGCGCACTGGCACGCTTTCCCGGTGTATTACGGAGAAAGCGGACAGAACCGGAGCAGATCGCGCTTTCCCGGCACGCATTGTAGTGAAGATATTTTTGGATTTCAGCTGTTCCAAGATTTACCCTCCCCAAGAGCGATCAGGGGAACTCCTGTTTCCGCCAGTTCAAAGAGGCGACGGGGCTCGAAACTGGACTTTGGTCTAGGAAACGACTTGCCCGAGGTTGGAGGCAGCCGCTGCCTAATTATGCTAATCTGTTAAAAGAACAGGACGGGCGAAGGAGGAAAGGAATAGTCTATGAATGCTAAGACCATTTTAGGAGCGGTTCTGCTTCTTCTCGGGGCGTTTTTGTTTTTAAATCAGGGAGAGACATTCGGAGTGGGGACGATTTTCGCCCTATTCTGGCCCAGCATGTTTATTATTCCGCTAGGCTTGTTTTTCCATTGGATGTACTTCTCGCTGACGAACCGTCAAGGGGTAGGGCTGCTTGTTCCCGGCGGGGTGCTCCTGACGGTAGGAGTTGTCTGCCAAATCTCCATGCTGTTTGACAGTTGGGGCTACATGTGGCCGGGATTTATACTGGCTCCGGCAGTGGGACTGTTCGAGCTGTATTGGTTCGGGGGCCGCAATAAGTGGCTGTTGATCCCGATCAATATTTTGACGGTGCTGTCTCTCTTGTTTTTTGCCGTCTTCTCTATCGGCTCCATGCTTACGCATCTGTCCAGCGGTTGGCCGATCTTCCCGATACTGATGATTCTTGTGGGAGCTTTTATGCTGGTCTGGAAGAAGAGAGAAGTTTAATGTGAAAAATATGTAAGGCCGTCGCATGTAATGACCAGTCTTGCCGGCAAAGGGGCTGTCTCACAAGTCGATTTATCATTTTTCAAGCCCCGCCTGGAGTTAAATCTGGCTGTTAGCAAAGGACCCTGTTCCTACAAAATAGTGGGATTGGAGGTCCTTTTTGCTTCATTTTGGAATGTTCCCGTTTTAGGCAAACGCTATTGAGACAGCCCCTGCTTTGTGGGGTATGAACAGGCTCCGCCAGGGGCTTTTTTTTATTTTCAGGTTAGGAAATGACTTGGCGTAAATGACTTGGTGTAACGGCATTACCGGAATGATCACACTCCGCCGGTAGTTTCTGCTTCGCTAGCATCGATCTGTCCCCTATAAAAATTGTATATAAAAATTGAGCATTGAATAACGGCCGGAAAACCTGTTATTGTGCTAGTACCGACAAGAAAGGAGTGTACGCCTGAATGCCGCCACACACTGAAGCCGCGCCCCATTTCAAACCCGGTCTGGCGCCGCGCATGAAGAATTATGCCCGCTTCCTCAAGAAAGATTTGCTCCGCAATAGAACGATCTATTTGATGTCGCTGGCCGGTCTCGCGTATTACATTTTGTTTAAATATGTCCCTATGTACGGATTGACCATCGCCTTCAAAAATTTTACGCCTGCCAAAGGCATTATTGGTAGTCCGTGGGTGGGATTCACACATTTCGAGCAGTTCTTCAACAGCCATTACTTTTGGCGCATCCTGAAGAATACGCTGCTCATCAATGCGTATGAGCTTATATTTGCATTCCCGGCGCCGATCATTCTGGCTTTGCTGCTAAATGAGGTGAGGAGCACTTTTTTCAAACGTTCTGTGCAAACGGTTACATACCTCCCGCATTTCATCTCTACAGTTGTAATTTGCGGTATGATCGTTGATTTCACAAGCAAAAGCGGGCTGATCAGCTCAATTATCGAAGCCTTCGGAGGAGAGCGGTCGAATTTGCTGCTTAATCCGGATTACTTCCGAACGATCTTCGTCGGTTCGGGCATTTGGCAGGGAGTTGGCTGGGGATCGATTATTTATCTGGCTGCCCTGTCCGCCATCGACCCGCAGCTGTATGATGCCGCAACGATCGATGGGGCCAACCGATGGAAGCAGATGCTTCATGTCACGCTGCCCGGTATTAAGCCGACTATCGTCATCATGCTCATTCTGAACATCGGCGGGATTATGAACGTCGGATTCGAGAAGATTATTCTGCTGTATAACCCGATGACCTACGAAACGGCAGATGTCATCTCCAGCTTCGTGTACCGAAAGGGAATACTCGAAGCGAGCTACAGCTACAGCACTGCAGTCGGCATGTTCAACTCCGTGATCAACTTCATGATGCTTGTTCTGGCCAACCGAATCAGCCGTAAGTTCAACGAGACAAGTCTGTGGTAGAGAAAGGGGGGACTTCTATGAAGAGAAAGAAAAGTTTGGGCGATCTTATTTTCGATACGTGCAATTATATCCTTTTATTCGCTTTAATGCTGGCCACGCTGTACCCTTTTGTCTACGTCATCTTTGCTTCCGTCAGCGAGCCGCAGCAGCTTGTAAAGCACACCGGCATTTTGTGGAAGCCTTACGGTTTCACGCTTAAAGCTTATGAGATGGTGCTGAAAAATCCGATGATCGCCATCGGGTATCGGAACACGCTGATCTATGTAGCCGTCGGAACGGTACTCAACGTATTGATGACGGCGATGTTCGCCTATGTATTGTCCCGTCGGGGTGTTCACCTAAAGAATTTGATGATGATGCTCGTAGTGTTCACGATGTTCTTCGGAGGCGGACTGATCCCGGAGTACATCCTGGTCAAAAATTTGGGGATGCTGGACACACGCTGGGCATTGATTATCCCCGGGCTTATCTCTACCTGGAATCTGATCATTATGCGAACCTCCTTCATGTCCATTCCTTACGAGCTTGAAGAATCCGCACGGATAGACGGAGCCGGCGATTGGACCGTCCTATTCCGGATCATTCTTCCGCTATCGATTCCGCTGTTGTCGGTCATGGTCCTTTTTTACGGAGTCGGACATTGGAATGCTTGGGCCAACGCTCTGATCTTTCTCAAGGACCGTGAGCTGTTCCCTCTGCAGCTTGTCCTTCGCGAGATTCTGATCGTGAACAGCACGACCGAAATGACGGAAGATGCCGGGGCCGGAGACGATTTCGCGCTGTCGCTCATTATCAAGTATGCGACGATTCTGGTGGCGACTGTGCCGATTCTTCTGTTGTATCCGTTAATTCAGAGGCATTTTACGAAAGGGGTAATGATCGGGGCGTTGAAAGGATGACTCGTGCGTGGTTTTGGAGCCGTATACCAGCAATGGGCGGCTTTGAAAATAAAATTGAAAAATCATGACTGAAAGGGGTTCCAACATGAGAAAATGGAAGAAGTCGACGATCAGCATGTTAGCCGTCGCATTAAGTTTCACGGTTGTAGCGGGCTGCGGGGGCGGGGCGGACGAAACGCCAGGAAACGGACAAGGCAGCGGTGCGGGGGATGACAAGCCGGTGTCGCTCACCTTTTACGTGCGGCCGATTAACAACAAGTACTTGAAGAGCTATAAGGACATTGCCGCCTTCCAGGAAATTGAGAAGAGAACCAATACGAATGTGAACTGGCAAGAGCCTTCGGCCGGCGATACTTCGCAGCAATTCAACATCATGCTTGCATCCGGCAGCTATCCGGACATGATCTACTGGGTTACCGACAGCTATCCGGGCGGATTAAGCAAGCTGATACAGGATGAAGTGGCCGTCAAGTTAAATGATTTGATCGACAGCCATGCTCCGAATTTCAAAGCACTGCTTGACGGCAATCCGGAATTGAAAAAGCAGATTATGCTGGATGACGGAACGATCGCCCTGTTTCCCAAAATCGAGCTCGACTTGCAGCGCAACGCTTATACCGGTTTCCAGATTCGGAAGGACTGGCTTGATCAGGTTGGTATGGATGTTCCAACGACCGTTGATGAATGGTATGCTGTTCTGAAAGCGTTTAAGGAGCAGGATCCGAACGGCAACGGCGAAGCGGATGAAATCCCGCTCGGTGAACAGAAAGGAATGGAGGCTATTAAAAACTTCGCTGCGGCTTGGGGGATACGAACAGGCTTATATCTCGACCCGGCTTCCCGGAAAATAGCCTATGGCCCGCTGCAGCCGGCTTTCAAAGACTATATGGAAACGATGCATAAGTGGTTTGAGGAAGGATTGATCGAGCCGGAATTCGCCTCCTTGGACGGCAAGGCATTCGATGCCAAATTTACGAACAATCAATACGGTGCCATGGTTGGATACATGTCCTGGTTTGACAAGTTCAACAACTTGATGAAAGGAGAAAATCCGGATTTTAAGCTCATTGCCGCACCGGATCCGATCGGCCCCGGCGGGAAGCCGTACAGCAGCAATGACGGGTTGATCCGTTACGTAAGCGGGGAAGGCGCCTTCATTACTTCACAGAACAAAAATCCAGAGCATTCGGTGAAATTCCTTGACTTTATGTATGGACAGGAAGGCTCCGATCTGTTGAACTGGGGCATCGAGGGCGAATCTTACCAGGTGGATAACGGCAGCAAAAAGTATACGGAAAAAGTGTTGAAAAATAGCGAAGGTTTGACTCCGGTCGATTACACGCTCCGATACGCCATTCCCATTTACGGCTTCACCAAAGTAATGGATCGCGAAGCGTGGGCTCAGCTCAGTGTGACAGCGGATGAAGCCAAAGAAGCGAATGAGGTCTGGTATCAATCGGACAAATCGCTGCTGCTGCCGAGTTTGACCTTGACAGCCGAGGAAAGTCAGAAATACTCTCAAATTATGAGTGAGGTCAATACCTACTATGATGAAATGTTCATAAAGTTCATCATGGGAGTCGAGCCGCTTGATAAATGGGACGCTTTCGTCGCAACGCTGAAGAAGATGGGAATTGAAGAGGCGGTTCAAATCCAACAGGCTGCTCACGAGCGCTACCAGGCAAGAAAATAAGCGCGGCTCTAAGGGAGGACACAGGACTCCCTTAAGCTGCGTAGGGCATGCTTCTTTCTCCAATAAGATCGCTATCTGCCTTATAATCCCTCCGTTTACACCGGAATTGGTATGGAGAAAGGATGGTTGCAGTTGATTCTCGGAAAGAAGTTCCAGTTTTTTGTAAAATACTTGTTCTCTTATGTCATTATTTTGCTGCTTCCGTTGGTGCTGATGGGGTTATTTGTACAGAGCTTTTTGATCGACACTTTGAAGAATGAAATCGTAGTGAATAATTTGAACAATTTGAATCGGGTGAAATATGTTCTGGATCAACAGGTGCTGCAGCTTC
Organism: Paenibacillus residui; assembly: GCF_042677205.1. Taxonomy (NCBI): domain Bacteria; kingdom Bacillati; phylum Bacillota; class Bacilli; order Caryophanales; family Paenibacillaceae; genus Paenibacillus; species Paenibacillus residui. The sequence goes on along the minus strand of NZ_JBHTIU010000028.1, from coordinate 76,636 downwards.
AGAATACAAGCACGCAGTTGATGTATGTAAACAATAATTTGAAACCGTTTTACCAACTGAACCAGGATCCGCTGAAAGCCCGGAAAATCATGAACGAGCTGCAAAAATATACGACGACAAACCACTTTATCCATGAAATGATGATTTATTTCCGCGGGGAAGAGCGGCTGTATTCCAATCGCAGCGTTTACACCCTGTCCATGCTGTCCGATCATATTTATCCTTATCCGAATTGGAGCAAGGAAGAGATTTTCCGCGATTTGAACCGGTTGACGGAACCGCTGATCCGGCCGGCCGAAATGCTGCAGGACGAGGGAAGGTTCATTACGTTCCTCTATCCGATATTGCCGAGTTCCTCCACTCCATATGCTGCGGTTATTTTTATTGTGAAGGAAGAGGCGGTCCATCGAATACTCGAGGATGAGTTCAAAAGCTACAACGGAAACACCTTTATCCTCAATCAAAACAACGAATTGATTACCAGTTTGGACTCTGGCGGATCTGATCTGCCGGAACAGGTTATAAAGAGGCTTCCGAACGACTTCGAATCTTTTACAGAGACCATAAGGCGGGGTGGAGAAACCTATTATTTCCTCTCCGTGCAATCGAAGGAAACCGGCTGGACCTACGTATCCACGCTGCCGGTCAGCCAGGTGTTGGCCAAGGTAACGGCGGTGCAAACCTGGTTTGTGCTCGGAATAATCGTCATTCTTACATTGGGCGTAATGGTGATATACGGAAGCATGAATATGAATTACAGGCCTCTCAATCAACTAAAACGGTATACCGAGAGTATTTGGAAGCATGCGGAACCGATGAATGAGCTCGAGACGGTCCGTCTGACCATCGATTCGCTGTTTACTGAGAACCGTGCGCTTAACGTCAAGGTCGAAAGCAGCCGTGAAGCTGCCGAAGATTATTTGCTGGATCAGCTGCTTAAAGGGCGGAGTACGGATGCGGAGTCTTTCAACGAAGCCGGAAGGGAATGGGGGATCGTTTTTACCAAGCCGAAAATCCGGGTCGCTATTTTACACTTTCACGGATCTCAAGCCCCCATTTCTTCTGACGAAAAGCGGGCTTTGCTGAAATCATTGAGTCAAGGGCTGCCGAAAAGCTACGAAGGGTACGGGCGGGATCATCTCGACGAGAACAAATGGGTGATGGTGCTGGCCAGCGATGCAGAGGAGGAAGCCGATCCGTCCGATGCGCTGTCATTCTTTCATCAATATGTACGAAATCTGCTGCAGCAAGGCATTACCATTGGGGTAGGCGGCGCTGTCACGGATTGGCGAGAAGTGCCCAAATCCTATTTCGAAGCGGCCACGGCGATTGATTACCGGTTTATCAAAGGGAAGGAACAGGTCATTTTCTCCAAAGACATAATCATCGATCAGCAAACGCTGGAAGCCTATCCCCGTCAGGAAATGGCGGAACTGAGGAGCGCGATAAAGCAGGGTAATTTGAACAAAATCGAGAAGCTGCTTCAGCAGCTGCAGCAATATTTGAAAGAGAACAATATGCCTCTTTTCATTGCCCGCGGCTTGTGCTTTGATCTAATTAATGTGGTGATTCAGACGATGGGCGACATTCCCTCCCAGGGGACATCCCCGGGCCTTGACGATTATCCGGATGTCTTCCTGTTGGAGAAATACGAGACCGTTGAGGAATTCACTTCCCTGGTGAAGCAGATCTGCCGGGATGTCGCAGTTCACCTTGACCGTCTGGCAGGAGAAGATCATCTGGATTTGGACATGCGAATGATGCTGTATATCAAGCAGAACTATGCGAATCGGAATTTCTCGGTTCAGGAGATGGCGGACTATTTCAGGATGGCGCCTCCGAACCTCAGCCATTATTATAAGGATCGGACCGGTCAAACCGTGCTGGACTTTGCGACGCAGCTCCGCATCGATAAAGCAAAACAGCTTCTCCTGTCAAGTACGCTTTCCGTTAAATCTATAGCCGAACAAACCGGCTTCGATAACGTATCCAGCTTCATCCGCCGTTTCAAGCAATGGACGGGGGTAACACCCGGGGAATTCCGCAGCCGGGGTGAAGCGGTATAAGATCAGAGCCTTGATCCGCTTGCGGACATTCTGACCGCTTATCCGCTAATTTTGCAACGCGCACCCTCCGGCGCGCGTTGCGCGTCAGGCCAGGAATGGCTTTTGTTTCAAATATTAGAAAGTATAAGCTTCATCGAGAAACTGTACGTCCTTGGACAAGGACGGCGATAGCCGTTTATCCTTGGGTCCGCTTAATCTATTTCGGCGACAGGCTGATCCAGCACCTCCGCCTGCAGCCTATGCAGCTCTTCCTTAAGCTTCACGACGGTCTCCGAATAGGCCGGATCTTTATACACATTGTTCATTTCATAGGGATCAAGCTGCAAATCAAACAGCTCCCACTCCGGCTCGCGGTTCTCATCCGCATACCCGGTAGTTCCCAAGGCTTGGGCATAGTAATAAATCAGCTTGTAGCGTTCGGTCCGAATGCCGTAATGCGAATAAACATTGTGATGCTCGTCCAGATGCATCCAGTATCTGTAGTACATCGATGTCCTCCAGCCTTCGGGAGTAGACCCTTCAAAGATGGAGCGAAGCGAGCGGCCCTGCATTTCGGCAGGAATCGGCACTCCTGCATAATCCAAAAACGTCACCGGAAAATCGATGTTCAGAGCCATCGCTTCTGTTACGCTTCCGGCCTCGATTACACGCGGATAACGAACGATGAACGGCATTCTCAATGACTCCTCGTACATAAAGCGCTTGTCAAACCAGCCATGGTCCCCTAGGAAAAAGCCCTGGTCGGAGGTATAAATCACTATGGTGTTATCCGCGATTCCTTCTTCCTCCAAGTAATCCAGCAGCCTGCCGACGCTCTCATCAATAGAAGCCACACACCTTAAATAGTCTTTTATATACCGTTGATACTTCCACCTTTTCTGCTCCAGTGCGCTTAACTCCTCGGGAGGTCTGCCCTTGACATCCGATTCTCTCGTATCGCGGTCAATCCGCATTTTGGCCTCGACCGCCGCCTGCGAGCGATTTTCATAAGTATCATGGAAGGTTTCCGGCTCCGGGATTTCTACGTCTTCATACCATTGAGCGTATTTGGCTGAAGGCTGCCAGGGCCGGTGCGGCGCTTTATGATGGCACATCAGCATGAAAGGGCGGTTGGAATCCCGCCGGCTCAACCAGTCGATGGACAAATCCGTAATGATATCGGTAACATAGCCTGAATATGGTTTCTCGCCCTCTTGATCAATGAAGGTAGGATTATGGTACAGTCCTTGCCCCGGCAGGACGTTCCAATAATCGAAGCCAGTAGGATCCGCATCCCCTCCATGGCCCAGATGCCACTTGCCGATCATGGCCGTTTGATACCCGCTTGCCTGCAGCAGCTTGGGGAAGGTCATTTGACGCCCATCCAGATGATCCTCGATCGATTTGACGCCGTTCAAATGATTGTATTTGCCCGTCAAAATGGCAGCGCGGCTGGGGGAGCATATTGAATTCGTGCAGAAGCAGTTATCGAAGCGCATTCCTTCGTCGGCAATCCGGTCGATATTCGGTGTCTGATTGATTTGGCTGCCGTAGCAGCTCATCGCGTGCGAAGCATGGTCGTCTGACATAATAAACAGAATGTTAGGCTGCCGGTTTGGTTTCAAGCGAGATCACCTCTACGTTAAAATTTTCGTTCTATACGTTTAAGAATGAAAAGCTCATATGTTCATCCAAAGCGAAATTGGCTGCCCCTAAAGCTCCGCCGATATCCTTGAAAATGGCCGGATGCACAACCGTGGAAGCCGAAAGCAAATGAATCGAGCGCTGGCGCATAACTTTGACGGCGGTTTCCAGGTAAGTGGAACATTCCATCGGAATCATGCCGCCGAGAATAATCGCCTCGGGATTTAGCAGATTCACCAGGTTGGCCATCGTCATTCCCAAATAGGTGGCTGCGTTATTCACGACTTGCACCGCCAGTTCATCTCCTTGATCCGCCACCTGGCAAATTTGCTTGGCATTCAGCAGCTGAAGGTCAAATTCGGGTTCCCGCAGCAGCGAGGAATCGGTATCTTCCCGAAGCCGCTTCCGGGCCTCGAGCTCTATCGCCGGCGCTGCTGCATACATCTGCAGGCAGCCTCGATTTCCGCAAAGACATAATACACCGTCGAGCTCCACCGAGGTATGGCCAAGTTCCCCGGCTCCGCCGATAGCGCCATGAATGAGTTCGCGCTGCACATAGATGCCGGCGCCGATGCCTGTATCAATCCCGATGTAAATCATCTGATTATAATGTCTGCCCGCTCCGTAACGGCTTTCCGCAAGTCCTCGTGCCCGGCTCCGGTTAAGGACAACGACTGGCCAGCGCAGCTTGTCCGTCATCATTCTGCTCAGCTCGACCTGCCTCCAGCCCAGAACGGCGGAGCTGTGAAGAAGTCCGCGATTCGTGTCCACGAGGCCGGGGATACCGAGACCGATAAGCGGAATCGGCTCTTTGTCCAGCTTGTTCACAAAATGGGGAAGCTCTTCGGCCAAAGCCTGAACCGCCGCTTCCGGCGTCGGTGAAGCATAAGGGATGCGCTGCATCAGCAGAGTGTTCCCCAGCAGGTCGAATGCGCCCAGGACCCAGGCCTGATCGATCAGATCAGCGCCCAGAATGATGTGTGAGTTCGGAACGAGCTCCAAATTAATGGCAGGGCGGCCCCCGGTTGATTGCTGCGGCTCGGTTTCGCGGATGAGCCCCAGCTCAATTAATTCATTCACCGCTATCGAGATTGTGGCCCGGCTTAAATCCGTTAATTTGGTCAGCTCCATTCGGGAGATGGAGCCATGAACTCTTAACATCTGAATGATCGTAGCCTTGCTTCCTCTCTGATCCTTGTATTTGCGGACGGTCTCCATACAATCTCCTCAACTATAGTCTAATTTATACGTAAGTGTCCTTTCGAATATAACAAAACAGATCGAATATAGCAAACCGTTTTACACAGTTTTTTACCCATATTTTTGATGAGTTCAGAGCCTGATTACCAGCTTCCCAAATGAATGGAATTTTATTTTATTGTCGGCGGATACTTTGTTTATATATTGACAAAAGTGGGGAGCGATTTTATGATGGAAGCAATGAAAAAGCCTGTATCGGGAAGGACAAAGGATGTAGAGGCTTTTCAAATGGAAGCCGCCATACCATTAAAATTAAGGGGATAGAAGAGCATGAACTTATATTGGGGAGATCTGCATAATCATTGCGGGATAAGCTATGGCTACTGCAGTCTTGAAAACGCGCTGAAGGCGGCCAAGGGGCAGCTCGATTTCTGCGCGATTATCGGACACGCGTCCTGGTTCGATATTCCGGAACGGAAGGAACCGCTGGAGTATCTGGTTGATTTTCACAAGGAGGGATTTGCCAAGCTCCAAAGAAATTGGGAGGAAGTGCGCAGAACGGTCAGAGCTTATAACGTTCCGCATGAATTTGTTACTTTTCAAGGCTTCGAGGCGCATTCCAGCAAGTACGGCGACCATCATTATTTATCTCCTGACGATGAGATGCCTCTAGTTGCCGGAGAAACGCCGGAGGAAATCATTGCCAAGCTGAGCCCGCATCGAGCAATTGCGATTCGGCATCATGTCGGCTATACGCCAGGATATCGCGGGGGAAACTGGGAAAGCTTTAATTCGGCCATCAGCCCTGTGATCGAGGTGTACTCTAAGCACGGCTGCGGCATGTCTGAGCAAAGCCTGTATCCATACTATCACGATATGGGACCGCGTGATCCGAGAAGCACCGTCTTTGCAGCTTTGGCCAAGGGACATCGCTTCGGCTTCGTCGGTTCGACCGACCATCATGCGGGATATCCGGGGTCATACGGAGACGGAAGACTGGCGGTGCTTGCCGGGGAGAAGACTCGTGAAGCGATCTGGGAAGCGATTCTGGCCCGAAGAACCTATGCGGTGACCGGAGACAAAATAGCCTGCCGCTTTAAATTGAACGGCCATGATATGGGCAGCGAGGTTCAAGCCGGCCAAAGAACTCTGTCTCTCGATGTAAGAGGCTGCGATCAACTCGATAAAATCGTCGTCTATAAAAACTTAAAGCCATGGAAAATTATTAACGGCGAAGAGCTTCGCCGGGCAAAGACGGCAGGGGAGCAGAAGTATAAGATCAAAGTCGAATTAGGGTGGGGCAATAACAAAACCGGCTTCAAATGGAAAGCCTCCGCCTCCGTTCATGGAGGCAAGCTGATCTCCGTAGAGACCTGTTTCCGCGGACGGAGCGTCCTTGCTCCAACTCCGGAAATGCGGGAAGACCCCGATATGAACGCCTTAGGCAATGAGGTCGTTTCACAATCGGAGAGTAGTGTGGTATGGAACTGTACGTCATTTCCTAACCCGACTACGCTGCATCCGCACACCTCAGGTGTCATTCTGGAAGTGGCCGGTCATGCTGATACTCGAATAGAGGTCCGGGCTAATGGAAAGACGATTACGGCTGCGATCGGCGAATTGCTGGCCGGCGGCCAAAGCGTGCATTTGCACCCTTACAATTCGGAAGCGATCTTCGTTCATCGCGCCGTACCGGAGGAGCTGTATAGCTTCCATGGACAATGGGAGGACAGTGCGGCCGAAGCGCCATGCGATGTGTATCATGCGGAAATCCGGCAGATGAACGGGCAATGCGCCTGGATTTCGCCGATCTATGCTTTGGCTTGATTGTAAGGGGTAAGGAAGCGTTCGCGTGGAAGGCCCGCCGCTTGGTCGAAAAACCGGGCCTATACCGGGACAATATGAATTCGGTACCGCAGTGGAAAGTTGAATACGGGGTAGTTTCGACTGTTGTTAACCTTGTTTTAAAAGGCCGCCCAGTCCGTTAGGCTGCGCGGCTTAACCGCTAATATTGTTAAAATGCGAGGTGGACCTGCAATAGTGCAGGTCTTTTTGTCGCAGCTATAAGGACACGTACGAAACCATCCTATGGGGAAAGGGAGAACCCTGCGCCTCTTTAGAACGGCACAGGGTTCCATGAAGAAACTGATAGTTTGTAAGCTTCTAATCGGACGAACAATGTTCACCGGAGAGCTTAGATAGGAATGAATGGATTGCAAGCATGACGTAATGGCCGGACCGCTCGACTACGTGCTGTTCTGACTCGCCCTGGCCTTAGCCCCGAGAAAATCCCGATATATTCCTGGAGTGGAATCCGGAATCAGAAACGCGCCGACGCTCTTCTCATAAAATTCGGCGGGCCCTACGCCGCCGATGATGGCATAGACATAGCCGGCTTCCCGCATGCTGTGAAGGCACTTAAGCAGCAGCGCTTTGCCGATACCTTTGCCCTGTTCCGAATCCAGCACGCGGGTGGGGCCGAAGAAATTGGGCGCGGTAGCTTCATAGCAAGCGTAGCCGAGGATGTCTGCGCCCCGGGTGGCTATGTAGCAAGTAACCGGGGTACGGGAGAAGCTGACATCGCATTCTCCCGAAGCATTGCGGCCGGAATGCTCCGCCACCCACTCGACGACCCGGTGCTTATCCGGAGCCAGCGCGCGATGAATGCGAATTCCCTCCCGTTCCAACCGGGAGAGAAGCTCCTCCTGTGGAGGCAGATTGAGTAATGGGACAAGCATATCGGCCATTCAAGCTCACTCCTTAATAGGTAATCAATTTGTTAGCCTCTATCATTCATTCGCCACGGCACCATCGGAAAGGCTGCTGCCATCCCGGTTCCCGTTCCCTGCGGCTGAACGGCTTCTCACGTCACGGATCGCCGCCTTGAGCCGGCCTTCGTGCCTCTTCAACAGTGCTGCCGCTTCTCCGGCATCCGTACCGGTCTCCAGCATCAGAATCGCGGTCTTCACATGGAGCCCGGCTTGCTGCAGCGCCTCGGCAGCCTGCGGCTCGGAGACTCCGGTCACCTCGCGCACGATGCGGATGGAGCGGTCGTAAAGTTTCTTATTGCTGGCTTTCATGTCTACCATCAGATTGTTATAGACTTTGCCCAGCTTGATCATAACGCCGGTAGTCAGCATATTGAGCACCAGCTTCTGTGCGGTGCCGCTTTTCAATCGGGTGGAGCCGGAGATTACTTCCGGTCCGACAACGGGAGCGATGCAGATGTCGCACAGTTCGCTCAGTCGGGAATTTTTGTTGGTGACGACGCCCACCGTCGCCGCTCCAATCTCCCGGGCTTGGCGAACGGCGCCCAGTACGAAGGGGGTCGAGCCGCTCGCGGTGATTCCGATGACCACATCGCCCGGACGGACACCCTTCTCCCGAATCAGCTGCGCTCCGCTCTCCGAATTATCCTCGAAGCCTTCCACGGCGGTGCGGAGAGCGACATCTCCGCCGGCAATGTAAGCCTGGACCAGCCCGGGATCGGTTCCGTAGGTAGGAGGGCATTCGCTGGCGTCCAGCACGCCCAGCCTTCCGGAGGAACCGGCACCCACATAAAACATCCGTCCGCCGTTCTTTAGCGAATGAACCAGCAATTCTACCGCTTCGGCAATGGCATCAATCTCCTCGCGGACGGATAAGGGAACCCGCTGATCTTCATCGTTCATAAGAAGCAGCATTTCCCGGGTTCCGCATTCATCGATAGAGGCAGTAGCCGGATTATTCATTTCCGTTGTCAATTGCGCAAAGTATGAAGTCATTCGTCATCCATCCTTTTCTGGGAGGCATAGAGGTTGATTCCGTCTAACGCTCTGCGTATTATTGAAATTTAAGCCGGCTCAGCCCTTGACGGATCCTACCGTCAAGCCGGCGACGAAAAAGCGCTGCAGCATAGGGTACAGAATGATGATGGGCAGCGTTGAAGTAATGATGACGGCCGATTTAATGGACATGGCGATGGTGCTCTTGTCTGCCGAACCTGCCCCGTCTCCAACCATAGTCGTTCCGTTGACGATGTTGCGCAGAAACAGCATGACCGGATACTGGTCAGTGTTGAGATAGATCAAGCCGTTGAACCAGTCGTTCCAGAAGAAGACCGCGGTGTACAGACCGATCGTTGCCAGCGCCGGAGTGGACAGCGGCAGAATAACACGCCGCAATATCCCGAAATAATTCAAGCCGTCGATGATAGCGGCTTCTTCTATTTCCGAGGGGATAGCCCGGAAGAAGTTGATCAGAATAATCAGGTTGAACTGGTTAATGGCGAAAGGCAGCAGCATCGCCCATACCGTACCGGTCAGATGAAGATTGGAAATCAGGAGATAAGTCGGAATCAGCCCTCCCGAGAAAAACATCGAGAATACAATGAGCTTCATGACGATCTTATGACCTACAAGAAAACGCTTGGACATGGCATAGGCGAACAGAGAACTCAGAAATAGAGAGATCAAGGTACCGCCAGCCGTATAGAAAATGGTATTACCGTATGCCCTGAAAAAGTTAGGGTAGTTAAAAATTTGGAGATACGCTTCAAAATTTAGCCCAACCGGAAGTAATGTGACTTCGTTGTTGATGATTGCATTAGGGCTGGACAAGGATAGGGCGAGCATATAGAGAAACGGGACGAAGCATATCAAAATAACGAAAAACATGACAGCATAGATGAGCATATCAACGATCGTCAAGGGACGAAATTTTCGTTGCTTGTGCATGGAGGCCGCTCCTTTCGATTAGTAGATGCTTTCGCCGGTCGCCTTCCTACTGAGCCAGTTGGTGCTGGAGACAAGGATGACACCGATGATCCCGCTGAACAATCCGATGGCTGTGGCGTAAGAGTAATTCTGATTGGTCAGACCGGTGCGGTAGACGAGTGTGTCAATAATGTCGCTCACCATGGCATTGGATGGCGTATACAGCAGAAGCACCTTCTCGAAGCCGAGACTCAGGAGCGATCCGACGTTCAGGATCAGCATGACCATGATCGTTGACATTATCGAAGGAATGGTTACATAAATGACCTTCTGGAACCGGCTGGCCCCGTCGATATCCGCCGCTTCAAAGAGCTCCCGATTGACCCCGGTAATGGCGGCCAGATAGATGATGGCGGTCCAGCCCGTGTACTGCCAGGTTTCGCTGAGAATATAGATCGGGCGGAAGTATTCCGGCTCATTGACGAAATAGATCGGCTCCATTCCGAACAGTTTTCCCAGCAGCTGATTTAAAAGACCGGAGCTCGGAGAAAGCAATTCGCTCAGAATCGCAATGACCACCACCGTGGAAATAAAGCGGGGCATGTAGGAAACGGTTTGCACAAATTTGCGGAAGCGCGGGGCCCGCACTTCATGCAGCAGCAGGGCGAAAATGATCGGAATCGGAAAGTTGATCAAGATGTTCCCGAAAGACAGTATGATCGTATTGTAGAAGGCGCGCCAGAATGCCGGGTCTTGGAAAAAGCGTTCGAAGTAGGCCAGTCCGACCCACTCGGAACCGTACGGCCCCATCCCCGGGCGGTATCGCCGGAAAGCCAGGACGTTGCCGATCAGGGGCGCATATTTGAACAGTAAAAAATGGCATAAGGGCAGAATCATCATCACGTAGAGCTGCCAGTATCGGCGAAAATGGCGCCTCGCAGGAGGACGGCGGGTTTCAAGCTGCCGGGTGGATTTCGGGAGAGTTGTCGTATCGGTCATATCATTCACCTTCTTCACTTGGTTGAGAGACGATAATGGCGCACATTTCCGGAATAGCAAAGACCTGCTGAGAGAACATCGGTCAACCTGTGACTCCATTGATCCCCAGCAGGTCTTTATTCAAGTCTTTTGCAGCGGAAATTCCGGAATCCTAGAAATTATTTCAAATTATCGTTATATAGCTGGGTGAAGCGTTCAATCTGCAAATTTTTCATTTCCTTGACATATTGATCCCAATCTTTATCCAGGTTCTTCTTGCCGGTCAGGAATCCGTCCGCCCAGACTTCAAATGTATCGGAAAGAGGAGTCTGAAGAGAGCTGGCTTCCTCCGCCGTCATATCGTCAAACATCGGTGTCGGGGGAATGCTCTGAATCGCGTTGTCCATGGCAGCTACCGTGGCATTGATCTGACTGTAATTTTCATCGTATTTCGTCATCTCCCGCGCGTTCACCCAAACCATCTGGGTAACATCGGACCCGGCGCCATACTTCAATTGCATTTCCTTATAGATACCGTTAGGCGAATTAACAATTTCGTCGGCGTACTTGATCTTATCGCCATCCATCGTGTAGGTTTGTCCTTCGACACCGAGGCACCATATTTTAGCACCTTCCTCGGAATAGAAAATTTCGTCGATGGCCTTCACCAGACGTTCGAAGTCCGGACGGTCCGCCGTCTTCTTAGGGAACAAAATTCCGCTGCCGGTGCTGCTCTTCGGCTGATGGTGCGCCCCTGCAGGACCTTCTAGGGGAGGATACATCTGCAATTTGAACCCGGGCTCAGTTGCTGCACTTTCTACGCCGCCGATCTGGTCGTAATACGCATAGGTGGCGAAGGATTTACCGGTGGCCAGCTTCTGGGACCACTTGTCTCCGTCGATCGGATCAGCCATTTCCGGATCCAGCAGGCCTTCCGCGTACAGCTTGGAGAAGAACTTCATATATTCCTTGTATTCGTCGCTGATGGCGCCGGGGAAGTAGGTTTGCTTATCGTAATCCCAGCTTAGCGTATTCGTGCCGGAAGCACCGTTCTTGCCGACACTGATGCCGAAGGAAGGCATCGTCATCCGGTACAGAACCCGAGGTCCGGCGAGAATCGTCAGCGGATAGGAATCCGGGTTCTCTTCCTTGAATTTCTTCAGAACAGTATACAGATCATCGAACGTCTTGGGCGCATCCAGTTGGTACTTGGCCAGCAGATCCTCTCTCATGATGAGACCGCCATCATAGAAGGGCTTGTCATAAAGCGATGGCAGGTAGTACCGCTTGCCGTCCTTCAGCTTGAGGGCATCGACTTCCTTCTCGAGACCGAACTCCTTGACGCGGGCATTGAAATTGGGTGTCCAATCGGAATAATCGCTGATAGGGACGATGGCGCCGTTCAGGGCCAGAGAAGCATTCTCCCCTTTGGTGGATTGATACAGGATCACATCCGGAGCATTGTTGCCTGTGTTAAGGGCAAGAGAGACCTTCGTCTGATAGTCCGCGATCGGAATCACTTCAAAGTCGATATCGACGTTGAAGCGTTTCTCCACTTCCTTGATCACCAGCCAGTCCTTCTGGAAGGGGAGAGTGGCGTTGTCCGAATAGAAGACTTTAAACTTGAGCGGTTCTTCCGTTTTCCCGGGTGTTGCCGCATCCGGGCTTGGGCTGGTGCTTGTCGGCGGCGAGGAAGGCTCACTGCTGTTAGTCTTGGTGTTACACCCTGTAAGCGCTGACATAAACATGATAGATGCAAGACTGATAACTGCGGATTTCTTCTTCAACATACTTGCGATGACCTCCCTGATTTCGAATGTAAAAAGCAGGTTTGGCGGGTCCAATTTCCGGCAAACTCCTCTGAATTCATTGGAGTGGCGCCATGTTTTGGTACGCTTGAGCGAATAATAACATATTTTATTTCCGCGGTCAATGGCATTCTATGAAATATTATTTCAATCACGGAGGTGTGTCCACAAGCTGCAGCTTACCGGCGTTGAATCATTCAATGGATTGGTCTAGAATAAGGAAGAATTCATAACGTCAGGGAAGACTGAAGACTGCTTCTTCCCGCAATGTTTGCAAGCTTCGCAAGAGCGATAAGTACTACAGGTGGGTAGCAACGCTGATGAAGATAATCATTGAATAGGATGGGGACATACTATGGGAAAAATTGCGGTAGTTGGAAGCCTTAACATGGATTATTTCATCGAAACCGACGTACTTCCCAAGATGGGGGAGACGGTTCTCGGCAATCACTTCTTCCGCTCCCCCGGAGGAAAAGGCGCTAACCAGGCGGTGGCTGCCTCCAGACTGGGCGGTGATGTGACCATGTTCGGTTCGTTAGGGGAGGACGAGAACGGTCACGCCATCCGGGAACATTTGCAGAAAGAGAGAGTTGATCTTGCCCACCTAAATCTTGTGGGGGATAGGCCGACGGGCGTCGCCTTTGTCGAATTGTGCGGCGGAGATAACCGGATCATCGTAGTTCCGGGTGCGAATCGCTCCACGAATGTGAACTACATGCAGAGGATTACGACGGAGCTCTTGAGCTATGACGTCATCGTATTCCAGTTCGAAACGCCGCTGGAAATCATGGATTTCATCATTCCTGTTCTTCACCGGCACGGCAAGATCATCATTGTCAATCCAGCGCCTGCCGCCAAGTTAAACCAGACGATCATCGACAAAATCACCTATTTAACACCTAATGGGCATGAATTTCAAGCGCTGTTGGATACGAATGGGTCGATTGATGAAATACTGCAGGCCTATCCCAACAAGCTGATCATCACGCTTGGAGATAAGGGAGTCTCTTATCATGACGGCGACCAGGTGGTAAACATACCTTGTATTGAAGTGACGCCTGTCGATACGACGGGCTCCGGCGACACTTTCACGGGAGCACTGGCCACAGCGCTTGCGGAAGGAAGGAATTTGCATGATAGTATCTTGTTCGCCAATACGGCAGCAGGGCTTTCGGTGACTAAACGTGGTGCGCAAAGCGGAATGCCCTACCGGAATGAAGTGGAGAGTCTGCTCCGTGAGAGATGATGACTCACGAGTTTCAAATTTCAATCGCATTTTCCCGGAGCCTGCACTATTGCTGGCATTTTTTACCACATTAGAAAGTTTAAGTTCATTAAAGTATTAAAATGGAACAACTTTCTAATTGGCATAAAAAGCCACCTTTTAAATCGGGTTATTCGTCTTCGAAGAGGCTCCGTTAGGAGCTTTTTTTAAAATATAAGAAATTATAAGTTTTCATCTATACCTGTTCTCATATTTCATCGGTAAACGCGCACGTCCTAAGGACGGCGATAGCCGTTTATCCTTGCCATTTTAGAAAGTATAAGTTTCAAGAGCTTATTTAGTTCCTTATTTAAAACCGAAAGTTTTGGCGGATAGCTCTTCTTTCAATCAAGGGGCTGCCCCAAAATCCAGTTTGCGATTTTTCAGCACCGCTAGACCGGAATTTTTCGTTTCATAGTGAACTTTTTTGGAAAACCCCGGATCGTCCACCGGATGGTGTAAAAGATAAGCAAAACTGCAGGTCTTTTTTGGAAAAAAACGTGGAGTGCCCTATTCTAAAGCGATAATGCACGTCTTTTTGGAGAAAAGTCGCCACTACCTGATTCTAGAGCAAAACTGCAGGTCTTTTGAGCGATTTTTGCGAAATGGCCCCATTTTGTGGAAAAGACCTGCACATTTGAGCGTCTTTCGCCTTCTTTTTGGAAAAAGGGACAATTTTAATGTATTTTTGCTCGTCTTTCCGATGTCTTTACCGACCCGGATGCGACTTGTGGCTTTCCCTCAGGGCTCCGTTAGGAGCTTTTTTTACCACATTAGAAAGTTTAAGTTCATTAAAGCATTAATGGAACAAACTTTCTAATTGGCATAAAAAGCTACCTTTAAAACCGGGTTATTCGTCTTCGAAGAGGCTCCGTTAGTAGCTTTTTTTACCACAATCAGAGTTTATAAGTTATTGCGTCCTGAAAAACTTTAAATTCTATTTGGCGATAAAAACATCCTTTAAACGCGGTCGCTCATCCATGAAATACTCCGATAGGAGTTTTTCTCATATTTCATCGGTAAACGCGCCTGTCCCAAGGACGGCGATAGCCGTTTATCCTTAATTTATAAATCGAATCCTGCATTATCCTGCATTGATATGCAGGATTTTTTGTCGTCTGCATTAAATGGGGTAAGTCTTCTTGAGCGTCCCGTAAGAGATAAACGCTTCCACGTAAGAAGGAAAGAGGACAAACAGAGACAAAAATAAGAGGAATAAAGACATCAATATTCGTAGAATCCAGCCGGTGTTTTATTTACTGTATTAATAAGTGCCGTGCCGTTATATGCCGTTAGCGGGAATGAGAAAGTGGAGGTTGTAGAGAGTCAGCTGCTGCATTTTCATGATGTTAAACTTTCCCTTAGAAGTTTAAATATGTATTTATCATCTGAACTGGGGTGAGGAAATGAGTCAACCATGGTCACTAAAAACAACTGCAACGATTATTAATCAAGCAGGCGATGACGGTTTGCACGAAGAGCTGAAAAAAAGATGGGCTTATGTGCCCGGCATGATGCTAATGGCTATCGCGCGGACAGGAGAAATCTATATGCACGAAGAGTGCTACGATTTCATGAAGCGGCATATGGACTTGTTCATCCGGGAGGATGGAAGGATTACCGGTTACAGGCTTGAAGAATACAATCTTGATCAAATCAATCAAGGCAAAAATCTTTTCCTGCTTATGGAACGCAGCGGCGAACAGCGATACGAACAGGCTGCGCATTTGCTCGCTGCCCAATTGATCGGCCACCCTAGGACGTCCGAAGGAGGATTCTGGCACAAAAAAGTGTACCCCTTCCAGATGTGGCTTGACGGCTTGTATATGTCCTCTCCCTTCTTGGCGCAATATGCTCAGGTTTTCCAGCGTCCCGAGTTGTTCGACGAGGTAGCTCATCAACTATTATTAGTTGAACAAAAAACTCGCGATCCGTATACAGGCTTGCTTTACCACGGGTGGGATGAAGCCAGGGAACAAGTTTGGGCGAATCCGCAAACGGGCTGCTCCGCGAACTTCTGGAGCCGCGCGCTGGGTTGGTATGCGATGGCCTTGGTAGATAGCTTGGAGTTTTTCCCGATCGATCATCCGAAGAGGGGGACGATCATCGGTATCTTTGAACGAATGTGCAGCGCTCTTTATCGCGTTCAGGAGGAACAGAGCGGTTTGTGGTTTCAGGTTATGGATCAAGGCTTCCGGGAAGGAAACTACCTGGAGACCTCCGGTTCCGGCATGTTTATATACGCTCTGGCGAAGGGGGCGCGTCTTCAATATCTCGAAAACCCCGCCCGCCGGAAAGCACTGCAAGCATACAACGGACTAATTGAACGTTATGTGGAAGAAGATAGCGAAGGAGTTCATTTGCATAATATTTGTCATGGCGCGGGACTAAGTCTTGACCGGGATGGTTCATATGGCTATTACATTAGGGAAAAAAGGGTGTCCGATATACATATTGGAGTTGCCCCCTTCATCCTTGCCAGTTTAGAGATTGAGCGTCTGCAAGAATTAGGGAACAGGAGTGACCGGCATGAGTAACCATGTAAGTCAAGGGCATCGCAAGGCTTGGATTTCAGACCAGGGAGACGGAACGTTTATCAATCCAATCCTGCATGCGGACTATTCCGATCCCGATGTGATCAGAGTAGGTGAAAATTTCTACATGACGGCATCCAGCTTCGGGCATATTCCGGGTCTTCCGATTCTACATTCCAAGGATTTAATTAACTGGAAATTAATCAATCATGTCATTAAACATATGGATCTTCCGGGATATGACCAACCACAGCACGGCAATGGTGTATGGGCACCGGCAATCCGTTATCACGACCATAAGTTTTGGGTGTTCTACGGCGATCCTGACACCGGCATCTGGATGAGCACGGCTTCAGACCCCGCCGGTGAATGGACTCCGCCCCATCTTGTTCAGGAAGGCAAAGGTCTGATAGATCCTTGTCCCTTCTGGGATGAAGATGGCGGAGCCTATCTCGTCCACGCTTATGCCAGAAGCCGCGCCGGAATCAAACATATACTGAGGCTGTGTCCCATGTCTCCGGACGGCACTAAGCTGTTGGGCGAGGGGCAAATTATTTATAACGGTACGGTGCATCATCCAACGCTGGAAGGTCCGAAAATGTATAAACGCAACGGTTATTACTATATCTTCGCACCGGCCGGCGGAG
Source organism: Paenibacillus residui (assembly GCF_042677205.1). NCBI lineage: Bacteria > Bacillati > Bacillota > Bacilli > Caryophanales > Paenibacillaceae > Paenibacillus > Paenibacillus residui. The sequence continues at coordinate 59,822 of NZ_JBHTIU010000028.1, read as the reverse complement.
TTGCGACCGGCTGGCAGACGGTTCTTCGCTCGAAAGCCGTCAATGGACCTTATGAGGATAAGATTGTGCTGCATCAAGGGACTTCGCCGGTTAACGGGCCCCATCAAGGAGGCTGGGTTGAGCTCGCTTCAGGTGAATCATGGTTTATACACTTTCAGGATAAAGGCGCTTATGGACGAATCGTACATCTGCAGCCTGTAGAATGGATCGATGATTGGCCGCTTATGGGACAGAACCGGAATGAAGACGGCATCGGCGAGCCTGTATTACGGTATACAAAGCCTGATGTCGGCAAGGTCTGCCCGATAGAGGTGCCTGCTGATTCCGATGAGTTTGATAAACCGGAATTGGGTTTGCAATGGCAGTGGCAGGCGAATCCGAAAAGCGACTGGTATTCCTTAACCGATAGAGCAAGCCATCTGAGGCTGTTTGCGCAGCCACAGCCGGAAAGTGCCGAGAATATGTATGGATCTCCTAACTTATTAATGCAGAAGTTTCCGGCCCCTTCATTCCATGCGTCAGCCAAGCTGGACTGCCGTGCAATAGAGCCGGGCGAGAGGGCAGGTCTGATCGTATTCGGATACCATTTTGCGTACCTGGGTGTTCAAGCCCGTCAAGATGGAACGGGTCTTATACTACTGTATGTTGAAGGGAATGCGGATGAAGAACAAATAAAGTGGCGTACGGAGCTGCATTCTGATGAGATCGTGCTATCCGTAAATGTAGATGAAGGGGCGCATTGCAGGTTTGCCTACAGCCAGGATGATAATGAAGCGAATTGGATCGATGTGCCCGGGTTTCAGGCGGTTAAAGGGCACTGGGTAGGCGCTAAAGTCGGTTTGTTTGCCGTATCGCAATCATCCAAGGATCGGCGCGGTTATGTCGATGCGGATTGGTTTCGGGTCGGCAATTATCTCGATCGGTTTTAGTTATTCGGTTGAGGAGCAGCTAAGTTTGTAAGCCGATCATACATTGTTCTTGCGGTAGCGCAGCGGAGTAGTTCCGCACATTTTTTTGAATATTTTGTTGAAGTGGGCAATATGTTCAAAGCCGGTTTGCTCCGAAATGAACTGAACGGAATCTGTGCTGTTGACCAATCTTTTCTGCGCTTCACGAATGCGTACGACTTGGATGTACTCGCGAAAGTGGAAGCCGGTCAAACGTTTGAATATACGACTCAGATAGGAAGGGCTTATGTAAAATTGTTTGGCTACTTGCTCCAGTGTAATTTTCTTATAGTAATTCTCATTGATATATTGAGCGATTTCCGACACCCGATGATGCATCGGGTGTTCATATACCTGTACTTCCTCGGGCTGCAGCAGCCAATGAATTCGATGCAAACGGATGAGCAGCTCGTTCAACAATGAACGTACGTATGAAATGTAGTGATCTTCCTGTTTCTCGCATTCGTCCAGCATTTTATACAGGATGCTTTCAATTTCCGGCTGCTCCTTCTCGGGAATTCGCAGGAGTCCCGATTTGCCATTTTGCAATATTTTTGCCAAATGGAAATCTCCTTCCTCAATAAATTCCTGCGTAAAATTGATTAGGACACGTTCGAAGAGCTGGCTGTGGAATGGAGATCATGCGGATGAATAATCATCATGTCTCCCTTCTTAACGGAGTACACGTTGCCGTCTATAAAGTAAATTCGTTCGCCATTCAATAGGTAATACAGCTCAAAGCAAGGATGCTCATGCGGCCGGGGCATACGGTTGGGGCCCGTTCTATGCATGTATTGAATCGAGAACGAAACCTCGCCTATGAAATACTTAGGTTTAATTTGATCCACCATGGCTCAGCCCCCTCGTACAGAGGTTATTGTTGAATATATATCAGCCTTTTTCGAGCCCGTCAAGAGAATCTCCTATTTCTCTTTCTAATATATCGGCATCTACACATTATCTTGCTTATTCCATACTAAAAATTGATGGCCTAATATAAATGTAGTTAAAGATAGCCGTTGCAGCAATAATCTACAAAATATTAATTTTGGATTGACAAGGAGTAGGTTCTACTATAGAATCTACGTTAATTCATACTAATCCTATATGATATATTCGTTCATGCTGCTATATCATATTTTTATTGTAGTTACCCGTTCTTTTAGTTCCGATTAAGCAGCGAATCGTCCGAAGACCAGGATGAATGACTTTACCAATAGATTCTATTATAGCAGCAATAAAGGGGATATGCTCAATGACTACATTATCATCCTCTTTCCGTGAGCAAGCTGAAAGGCTTCAGCCTGAGCTTGTAGCGATGCGGAGGGAGTTACATCAATTTCCCGAACTTTCCAATGAGGAGTACGAGACAACTAAACGGCTTCGGTCCTGGCTGACGGAAGCTGGGATTCATCTGCTAGACCTTGGTTTACCGACCGGCGTACTGGCCGAAGTGAAGGGGGCGCATCCCGGACCGACGATTATGCTTCGCGCCGATATCGATGCTCTGCCTGTGACGGAGGATACAGGTCTGCCGTACGCTTCGACGATCCCCGGGAGGATGCATGCGTGCGGCCACGACTTCCATACAGCATCGATGATTGGAGCGGCGAAGCTGCTTCAGGCTAATGCCGGCGAGCTTCACGGAACCGTACGCATTCTGTTCCAGCCGGCGGAAGAGCAGGCGGTAGGCGCCCGTGCGGTCATTGAAGCGGGAGCCTTGGAAGGAGTCTCCGCCGTCTTCGGGATGCATAACAAACCGGAGCTGCCCGTCGGAACCGTCGGCATACGAACGGGTCCTCTGATGGCGTCTGTAGACCGCTTCGAAATCAACGTCACGGGCAGAGGAGGCCATGCGGGAATTCCCGAAGCCGCCGTCGACCCGATCGTGGTGAGCAGTGCCATAGTTACGGCGCTGCAAACGTTGATAAGCCGCAATATCAGCCCGCATCACTCAGCGGTTGTCAGTATATGCCGGCTCGAAGCCGGATCCTCCTGGAACGTCATCCCGGACAGAGGAGTTCTGGAAGGGACCGTGAGGACATTCCAGCCGGAGGCCAGAGGGAGCATTCCAGGCCATATGAAACGGGTGGTCGAGAATGTCGCGGCCGGATATGGGGCAGAAGCGCAATTGAATTGGACTTCGATGCTGCCTGCGGTAAACAATGATCCGAAAATGGCCGAAATCATGAATACAGCGGCGGCAGCACAAGGGCTTAACGTGGTGGAGGCCGTACCTACGATGGGAGGCGAAGATTTCGCACTGTATCAGGAACGGCTGCCGGGTTGCTTCATTTGGATGGGAACCGGTGGGACGGAGCAGTGGCATCATCCGCGGTTCACTTTAAATGAAGAAGCGATTTCCATCAGTGCGGCATTGTTTGCGGAAGCGGCGGTTTGCGCGCTGAAATTGCTCGGATAATTGCAACTGCCCGGCAAGACTGCCGATTCACGGAGGAGACGTGCGTCTGTTTATTCTGCGTCATTCGGGAAATAAGGGGCCGATCTAACGGCAGCCCCCGAAATCCTTTGATAATACTTTTCATCATCTTCGGACAGGCCCAGGAGTGCCGGGCCTGTAACGGATTTCATAGAATTTACCTGACATCTGGGAGGAAAGCTAATATGCCATCACATGTAATCGATATGTTCATGCTTCAAAATAATTTCGGCACCGCGGAAATGCGCGAGGTCTGGTCTGACGATAACCGCCTGCAGAAGCACCTGGACGTTGAAGCGGCCCTGGCGCTTGCGGAAGCGGAGGTTGGGCTTATCCCGGCTGAAGCGGCGCAAACGATTGCTTCCAAGGCGAAAGCAGAGCTCATGAATATTCCTGAAATTGCGCAGGAAGTACTGAAGGTCAAGCATTCCTTAATGCCTACTCTGAAGGCGCTGCAGAAGCTCTGCGGGCCCGAGCACGGTGAGTGGGTCCATTACGGCGCAACTACGCAGGATATCGTGGATACGGGGATGATGCTGCAGCTTAAGGAAGCCCATCAAATCATCGTGCGCGATGTTCGGGCCGTAGCCCGCGAGCTGGCCAGGCTGGCCCAAGAGCATAGAACAACTCCGATTGCCGGGCGCTCTCATGGCATGCAGGGACTTCCGACTACCTTCGGCTTCAAAGTCGCGGTCGTACTCGATGAGATGATCCGTCATCTGGATCGGCTGCGCGAAGCGGAATCCCGGGTATTCGCCGGCGTTTTGGGAGGCGGTGTAGGGACCTACGCTTCGTTCGGCCCGCTGGGACCGGAAGTGGAACGCCGGACGATGGAGCGGCTGGGACTGCAAGCACCCAATATCTGCTGGCATTCGTCGCGGGACCGCTCGGCCGAGTATGCCGGTCTGTTAGGAATGATCAGCGGCACCCTAGGTAAAATGGCGAACGAATTTTACAATTTAATGCGCACGGAGCTGGATGAGGTGGAAGAGCCGTTCACCTCCGGCAAAATCGGCTCATCGACGATGCCGCACAAGCGGAATCCGGCGGCGCTGGAAGGGCTCGCCAGCCTCACCAAGCCGATCCGCTACAATGTTGCTCTTGTTCAGGAATCGATGATTGTCGAGCACGAGCGCGATGCGATGTCCTGGCGCGGGGAGTGGATCGCACTGCCGGAAAGCTGCATCTACCTTGCCGCACAATTGGCTTCCGCCAAGGCTATCCTCGCCGGACTGGTCGTGAAGCCGGAGAACATGCTGCGGAATTTGAACCAGCTCGGCGGACTCCTCCTTTCTGAGCGCGTGATGTTTGCTCTGGCGAAGCCGTTGGGCAAGCAGACCGCCCATGAGGTTATCTATGAGCTCTGTATGAAGAGCGTGGAAGAAGGAATTCCGTTCCGCGAGGTGCTGCTGGACGATCCTCGAATCCGGGAAGCCGTCAGCCAGGAAGAGCTGGAGAAGCTCCTCGATCCTTCCACCTACCTGGGCTCCGCCCCGCAGACGGTAGATCGGGTGCTGGCGGCGGCCGAAGCATCAGGCTGGCTTAAGGAGGAGGAACAGCATGGCTGATTTCCGAATGGCGGCCCAGGAGGATGCGCCTGCTCTCTTGGAACTGACCTTGCGCGCTTACGAGCCGATTCGCCAGCTTGGCATTAACTTCGCCGCGGCTACGGCTGATCTGGATTTGGTCAGGAAGAACATCCGCGAGAATATGTGTTTCGTTATGGAGGAGGACGGGAAAATTGTCTCAACCATCTCGGCGAGAATGCCGTGGGGACCGTCGCCTGGTCCTTTCGGCGTACCCCATCTTTGGTGGTTCGCCAGCGATCCGGATGTCGGGCGCAAAGGGGTCGGCCGCGAAATGATCACCTGGTGCGAAGAAGTGATAATCCGGGATACATTGAAGTCCCCGGCCGTTTCACTGGGCACGGCAGACCGTCATCCTTGGCTGATTGAGATGTATAAGCGGCGCCATTATGAAATTCAAGGATCGAAGGATCTGGGGCGCGGTCATATAACGATATACATGAAGAAAGATTTTATAAAGGTTAATCCGGAAGACAGAAATTAACAGGGAATGATTATTTTATTTAATAGCATCAATGTTTAATGTGGTTAAATAAATAACAAGCCGGAGTGCCCCGTCATTTCCGGCAGCTAATAGCTTCATGATTGAAATTACACGATAAAAAGGGGAAGTCCTACATGAGAAAATTTTATTCGGTTTTGCTTTCATTATTAGTAATAAGCTTGCTGGCGACCGCATGCTCGGGCTCGAACTCCGGAAGCTCGGGGAACAGCGGAGGGGAGAAGGTCCTTCGCGTGGGTGCAACCGGACAGTCCTATCCCAACAGCTATAAAGAAGGGGACAAGCTGGTCGGCTTTGATGTGGAAGTCATTGAGAAGATAGCGGACAATCTCGGTTATACCGTTAAATGGACAAATTCCGATTTCAGCGGATTATTGGGTCAATTGGAAACCGGTAAAATCGATACCATTGCCAATGCAGTCGCGGTTACAAGTGAACGGAAAGAAAAATATGCCTTCACCGATGCCTATTCTTTCGCCGGAATTACGATCGTAACGCATCAAGACAACGACAACATTAATTCGCTGGATGATCTGAAGGGCAAAACCGTATCCGGCGTCTTGGGCTCGCAAAACGTTAAAAACCTGCAAAAATTTGATGTGAACGGGGAAATCGATGTTCGTACCTATGAAAATCGTGACGGTGCCCAAAATGATGTCCTGAACAAACGGGTAGACGGCTATGTCAATGCCAAAGCTTCTCTGCTGGCTGAAATCAAGAAAAATAACCTGCCTTTGAAGTTCGTCGGCGATCCGTTCCATTATGAAGATATTGGATTTCCTTTTGTAAAGAAGGATGAGAATAACGCTTTGATCGAGCAAATCAACGCAGAGATCAAGAAATTAAGAGAAGACGGAACTTTGAAGGAGCTTTCGATAAAATACTATGGAGAAGATATTACAACAAAAGCGGAGTAATGGTCTTGCTCTATTGCGAGTGAGTGATAAGACATGAATTTTGATCCATCCTATATTTTCGAGCTGCTGCCCAAAATAGCCAAGTACATTCCGATTACACTGTTGATCGCGGTTGTTTCCATGATTATCGCGGTAGTCATCGGTTTGGTTCTGGCCTTAATCCGCAATAGTCAGCTCAAAGTATTGCGGTCGCTGGCCGGCGTTTATATTTCATTTTTCCGCGCCATTCCGATGCTTGTCCAATTGTTTCTGATCTATTACGGACTGCCGCAGCTGTTCCCGTTCTTCTCGAAAATGGATGCCGTAACCGCGGCCATTATCGGTTTTGGATTCAAGCAGGCGGCCTTCCTGGCGGAAATTTTCCGCGCGGCCTTCCTGGCAGTGGAGAAAGGTCAGATGGAAGCCTGTCTGACTGGCGGTATGACGAAGATGCAGGCTTACCGCCGGGTTATTCTGCCTCAAGCGGCACGTATTGCACTGCCGGCTACGGGTAACATTTTTATCAGTCTCATTAAAGAAACCTCCCTCGCTTTTACCCTGGGGGTTGTGGAAATTTTCGCCGAGGCCAAAATGCAGGCCGCAGAATCGTTCCGCTTCTTTGAAGCTTACCTGGCGGTTGCCTTGATCTATTGGGGACTGATTGTCGTCTATTCCTATCTGCAGGAACGGCTGGAAAAATTTTTGGATCGCCCATACAAGACATAAAGGTGAATGATTATGATAAAAGTCACTAATTTAAGAAAGAGCTTCAACGACTTGGTGGTCTTGAACGGGATCGATCTCGAAGTGAAGGACGGGGAAGTGCTCTCGATCATCGGCCCTTCCGGGTCTGGCAAATCTACGTTGATCCGCTGCCTGAATTTCCTGGAGAAGCCCGATGCCGGTTTGATTGAAATCGGAAATGCGCGATTGAATGCGGAAAGCTGCACGCGCAAGGAAATTCAGCAATTGCGTTCGCAAACAGCGATGGTGTTCCAGAACTATAATCTGTTCAAAAATAAAACGGCCCTGCAAAATATTACGGAATCCTTGATCGTTGTGAAGAAAATGCCTAAGAAAGAAGCGAACGAGATCGGCATGGAATTGCTGAAGCAGGTCGGGCTGGAAAGCAAGAAAGACAACTACCCGGCAACTCTATCAGGAGGCCAGCAGCAGCGAGTCAGCATCGCCCGCGCCCTTGCCATGAGACCGCACGCCATATTGTTCGACGAGCCGACATCATCCCTGGACCCCGAGCTGGTCTCGGAGGTGCTGCAGGTCATAAAGTCGATAGCAGAGATGAAAACAACAATGATTATCGTAACGCATGAAATGGATTTTGCCCGTGAAGTGTCCGATCATGTCATTTTTATAGCAAATGGCAACATTGTGGAGCAAGGGACGTCCAAAGAATTTTTCAATCACCCCCGGGAGGAACGGACCAAGCAATTCCTTAAGCATCTAGGTTCTGATTCGAATCCGAGTTGATTGTTTCCCAAGGAGTGCTGTGGAGGAGCCAGATACCTGGTACTTCCGCAGCTTCTTTTTTTTTCTGCTTCAATCTATTGAAAGTGAAGGTGAGCATGAACGATGGACAAAGAGACAGTCACATACTCGTTTGTAAAAAAGCTGTGGGAAACTCCCTTTTCCGAGGAAGGCTTGGAAAAAGCAAAGTACGGCCTCGTGGATTATATCGCCTCCTCATACGCCGGCAAGGAGGATACGGGGGTGACCAAGCTCATACGGATGGCCAGACTGGAAGGAGGGCATCCGCTCGCGCCCGTGCTGTTTCATCCGATGAAGGTTTCTCCTTCCCAATCTGCACTTATCAACGGCTTTATGGGACACGCTTTGGACTACGACGATGTTCATATCGAAGTGCGCGGGCATCCCAGCTCTGTCATTTTGCCTGCTTTATTGGCGTTATGTGATGCCGGCATGACAGGCCGCCGTTTGTTGGAAGCTTACATCATCGGTGTCGAGGCCATGGCCCGGATTGCTCAAGCCTTGTCGAGCGAACATTATGAGAAGGGCTTCCACAATACGAGTACCGCCGGTGTATTGGCGGCCACCCTTGCCGGCGCTTATTTCAAGTCGTATACGGTGGAGGAGGCCTGTTCGGCACTCGGTTTAGCCGCGACTCAGGCCAGCGGGCTGCGCGTCCACTTCGGAACGGAGACCAAACCGCTGCATGCCGGCTTGGCCGCATCCTCGGCGGTGAGATCGCTGCTCTTGACGGACGCCGATTTTCAATCGAACCAGACAAGCCTGGATGGGAAGCTTGGTTTCTTTAACGTATTCGGCCAAGGATGGAATCATGCCCGCCAGTGGCTGCTTCAAGATAACGGGCATACGTTGCGCATCGTTACGCCCGGGTTATGGTTCAAGCTGTATCCATTCTGCTCGGGAGCCTACTATGGGCTGGATGCATTGGAGAAAATCGGTCCGATTCCCTTCCCGCAGATCAGGGATATAGAGTTCATCTTTACGCATAACAGCGATGCCGCATTGATTAATCAGCGGCCCGACAACGGGGAAGAGGGCAGGTTCAGCATCGAATATATCGCAGCCTTGATCCTGAGCGGACAAGGCTTAAATCCGGACGATTTTCAACGGGTTCCGATCCGTGAGGAGATTCGGGCATATATGCAGAAAATGAAACGTTCGCGTGTGTTCGAAGTTCCCGACAACGTAAAATATACGCAGGTTATCGTAACCTTGAAGAACGGGGAGAAGGTCAGCGAAATCGGGGATTGCCCGAAAGGTTCGCCGGACCATCCGGTAACGGAGGCGGAGCTGCTGGACAAGTTTAACCGTATCGTGAAAGGTCCGCGTGCTTCGGATATTTTAGAGATCATATTAAGCTTGGATGAGCTGGAGGACGCTCGGGAGCTTACACGGCATTTGTCGGAGGCCGCTTACGAGTGAAAGAGAAGCAAGCGATAACATTCTCCTCCATATAATGTTGACCGGCAGGCTGAGCCAATCCCGTTCGTTCTTCGTTAATCGATGCTTCATCGACTTTCGGATTTTTGCTCTCTTATTCTCGCAGCATTAACATTCTCCCGCCGAAACCCTATAATGAAAATCGGGAGGTGTCATCGTATGAACGAGGAGTATTGGAAGGCCATTGTGGAATGCAACGGCGCTTTCGACGGCCGATTCTACTATGGAGTCGCATCAACGAGAATCTATTGTCTGCCTTCATGCCGGTCCAAAACCCCGAAGAAGGAGCATACCCGCATATTTGCCACTGCCGAGGAAGCCCGCAAGTCAGGCTTTCGGGCGTGCAAGCGATGCCGGCCGGATTATCCCATCCGGTATGGGCCGGATGGAGAGATGGCTATTCGCGTAACCGAGCTTATCGAGAGTGAATATGACAAACCTTTGACACTGGACAGACTGGCAGAGGTGCTGCATACAAGCTCCTCGCATTTGCATCGCACGTTTCGGAGGGTAACCGGGATGACACCGGCCGAATATTTGCGGAACATCCGGATCCAAACCGCGGTGGAGAAGCTGAAGGAACCCGGTCTGAACATCACCGACATCGCCCTGGCCACCGGCTTTCGCACAGCCTCCCATTTCACAACCGTTTTCCGTGAGAGCATGGGGTATTCGCCTTCGGAATATCGCCAGTTGCACAAATATGCTGCAGCCAACGCAGTAGAAAAGAGGCGACCCATATGAACAGCAACCAAGAGGTCATTTACTGGGCTCCGTATTCCCGGGGCCGCTCACAATTTTATCTGTCCGCGTCCGAGCGAGGGCTTTGCTGCATAACTCTGCCGAACGAATCCTTTATTCGACTGGAGCGGCAAATAATCAAGCGGTATCCTAGGGCGCGCATGGTGCGCAGCGATGACCGGCTAGCCTCCTATATCCGGGAGCTGGATGAATATTTTCACGGGATTCGAACCCGGTTCGAAAGCCCGCTCGACCCCGGGGGAACCCCGTTCCAGCAGCAGGTATGGAATGAGCTGCGCCAAATTCCGTATGGACAAACCAGGTCCTATTCGGAATTGGCCGACGCTGTCCGGCGCCCGAAGGCGGTCCGAGCCGTCGGTGCCGCGAATGCAAACAATCCGCTGCCGATCTTCGTTCCGTGTCATCGGGTGATCGGAAAGAATGCTAAGTTGGTCGGCTATCGCGGGGGGATCGATCTGAAATCGGAGCTGCTTGAGCTTGAACGGCAAACGAACGGCATTCGCACAAGTATACGGGCAGAGTAGAAATGGTTAATGACATCAGGGGCCCTTTTCGAAAGATGAGTTAATAAATTGAGGTTGGATGTCATAAAAAAAGCTCCTAACGGAGCCTCTTCGAAGACGAATAACCCGGTTTTAAAGGAAGCTTTTTATGCCAATTAGAAAGTTGTTCCATTTTAATGCTTTAATGAACTTAAACTTTCTAATGTGGTAAAAAACACTGACTTTCTGTCAGTGTTTTGCTATATAATGGAGACCGTACCATTAGAAATCGTCAATGGATATCGTCTATGGCGGAAGAGAAGAGAGGTTAGGGAATGGTAAAAGCGGGCTTTGACAAGCTATTCTGGGGTTTTCTGTTCATCATGATTGATTTTAGAGTCCAAGGCTTTGATATTTTGCCGGATATCATCGGTTATATTTTGTTTGCCGTAGGATTCAGCACGTTGGCCGGACACAGCCCCTATTTCAAAAAGGCGGGAACCCTGAATCTCGTCATGATTGCCGTATCTATTTTCAGCATCTATGAACAGCCTAATACGGACGGTGGAGTTCATTTCAACCTATTAGGTCTACTTATCGGAATCGTTTCGTTAATACTGGGTCTGATCCTTGTCCATCATTTGTTCATGGGGATTAAGGAGATGGCCAACCACCAGGGGAAGACACAGATCTACGAAGAGGCGGAGAAGAGGTGGACGCAATACCTGCTGCTGCAGGTGGCCGCTATTTTGGCCATCGTTATGTTTATCATTCCGCCGTTAGCTTTTATTTTAATTATTGCTTTGTTTGTCTTTTCCATTATTCTGACCGTCGTTATTATGCGATTTATGAAACGCTGCGGAGAGAATTTATAAGGTGGGGGCATAGAACCGCTCCTATAGAATGACTCGTTCTAAACAAACAAAGAGGATTACACAAAGCTGAGCTGTCCCAACAAGGATAAGAGGGAACGAGTCAATCGCAAATGATTAACAACCGCTTCCCAAATCACCGGTCTTTCACAACGCGCGCCTCCCCCGGTGCGCGTTGTTGCTGCGCTACATGTCTTCATTTGATCCCTACCCCATATAAGGCCTTTTCCGAAACGAAACATATGTAGATTTTGACTTGGTATCCCCACATCAATTATGACCAATTTTACGGTATTTGCGGCGGGCAGAAGGGGGAGAGCGGTAGCGTCAAATCCGGCCCCCACGCGAATTTATCCGATAACACTGACAATACATAATCGACATATTTACGTTCTTCATAGAAATTGTCTACAATCTTGATTGAAAGCGCTATCCTAAAGGGCGCGGCGTTATGCATAACGACAATGTACTGGAACACTTGCCAAGGAGGGAGGATCCGATGCGAGACAACGGAAGGAACACTCTTGCCGTGAATTTGGAACCCGTCAAGGTCGACGACAAGTTAAGCAAGAGAAAGTCGTTCCGGAGAAAGCTGCTCAAAAACTGGGAGCTCTATTTGTTTATTGCCCCAGCGTTCTTTTACTTCCTGATCTTTCACTATGTCCCTATGTATGGAATACAGATCGCTTTCAAAAACTTTATTCCCACGAAGGGAATTTTGGGAAGCCCTTGGGTAGGATTCGATCATTTCGAACGATTTTTCAACTCCTACTATTTCTGGGATCTGCTGTGGAATACGCTCAGTATCAGCCTGTACGAATTAGCGGTTGGCTTTCCGCTTCCCATCATTCTGGCGTTATCCTTTAATGAAGCCAAGAATGTTTTTTTCAAAAGAGCTGTGCAAACCGTTACCTATGCGCCTCATTTTATTTCCGTGGTCGTGATGGCCGGCATTATTATCACGTTCTTATCGCCAACGACGGGAATCATTATTCATATGTTGAATTTTCTAGGAATCGATGCGCCGGCATTCCTGACCGATCCGGCCTGGTTCAAGACGGTGTACGTCCTGTCCGGCGTCTGGCAGAGTACAGGATGGGGAACGGTTATCTATCTGGCTGCCCTGTCCGGGGTAGATCCACAGCTTTATGAGGCGGCCATTATGGATGGCGCAAGCCGTTGGCAGAGAATTTGGAACATCAATATTCCGGCCATCATTCCTACCATTACGATATTGCTCATCCTGAACATGGGCAGTATTCTGGGCGTTGGTTTTGAAAAGATATTACTCCTTCAGAACCCCCTTAACATGGAAGCCTCAGATGTTATTTCCACTTTCGTTTATCGGTCCGGTCTGTTGGATGCCCAATACAGCTTCTCCACGGCAGTAGGCTTATTTAATTCGGTAGTTAATGCCATATTGCTCGTTACTGTCAATCAAATTGCGCGCCGCACCAACGAAACCAGCTTGTGGTAAAGGAGGGGGTGCTGTATGGCAGCCGCCGTGAAAGAAACGAAAGCGGATAAAATTTTCATCGTCTTCAACTATATATATCTTGTATTGGCCTTCATCATTGTGGCGTACCCGATTCTGTATATTATCAGCGCATCGATCAGTGATCCGAAGCTGGTCAATTCGGGGGAGATGTGGTTATTTCCTAAGGGAATAACGTTCGAAGGCTATATGAGGGTATTCGAGAACGCCAAAATATGGTCCGGCTACAAAAATACAATCATCTATACGCTGGTGGGGACGGCAGTCAATTTGTTTGTCACGCTGCCCGCGGCCTATGCATTGAGCCGTAAAGATTTTATCGGACGAAACTTCTTCATGGGGATGTTTTTGTTTACCATGTTTTTCGGCGGCGGTCTGGTACCCGGATACCTGCTTGTCAAAAATTTGGGGCTCGTCAACACCATGTGGGCGCTCATCCTGCCGGGAGCCGCGTCCGTATGGAATATCATCGTCGCCCGCACCTTCTTCCAATCAACGATTCCGAAGGAATTGCAGGAGGCCGCTCACATCGACGGCTGCACCAATCTCAGACTGTTCGTCAAGGTCGTCCTGCCGCTGTCGACGCCAATCATTGCCGTTATGGCTTTGTTCTATGGGGTCGGGCATTGGAACAGCTATTTTGGAGCGCTCATTTATTTGAACGAAGAAACGAAATACCCGCTGCAAATGATTTTGCGCCAGATTCTCGTTCTGCAGGAGATGTCCGCCATGACCAAAGGAGCGGCGATCGATTCATCGGTCGCAGCGGCTATGAACAACAAGGCGGAAGTAGCCGCGCTCGTGAAATATGCAGTAATTATTGTATCGTCGCTGCCGGTTATCGTCGTCTATCCATTTGTGCAGAGGTACTTTGTGCAAGGGGTTATGATCGGTTCGGTCAAAGGCTGATTCCTTGATCTGGAACCCCATTCTTCACACAATTGCTTTGGTGTCGGATGCTTTTCAAATCATGAACAGAATAAGGGAGGAAGCAAGCATGCAACAGCTTATCAACATGCGGGCGGCTGCGTTGGCTGCGACAATGCTCATGACAGTGTTGGCGGGTTGCAGTTCACCCGACAAGCAGGGAGCAGACAACCCGGAGCATAAGGATCCGGTCTCGGGAAGCCATGTCAATAAAGAAGGATTCCCGATCGTGAACGAACCGCTCTCCTTAACGATGATGGGACCCGATGTCGGAATTCAGAACTGGCAGGATATGGTTGTATTCCAGGAAATGGAGAAGCTGACGGGCATCAAGCTGCAGTTCCGCAATGCCCCGCTGGACAGCTTCGATACGAAGAAGAACCTGGTCTTCGCCAGCGGAGATTTGCCGGATATTTTCTATGCGGCACAGATTACGTCGGCCGAGGAAGTCAACTATGGGGGACAGGGGCTTCTTGTGCCGCTGGAGGAATTGATCGACCAGTACGCACCGAACATTAAGAAGGTGCTGGATAAACACCCGGACATTCGCAAATCGATTACGACGCCGGATGGGCATATATACTCCCTGCCGCGCATCGACCTGTCCGCTGTCTGGTATCGGGGCCCTATGTGGTATAACGGCAAATTTCTGAAAGCGCTCAACATGGATAAACTGCCGGAGACTACGGAAGAGCTGTACACCTATCTGAAAAGGGTTAAGGAAGAAGATCCGAACGGCAACGGCAAGCAGGACGAAATTCCGCTCGTGTCCGTCAAGCTGGATGATATTCGGATGTTCATGCTGGGCTTCTGGGGAATCTACGGCGAAGTGATCTATGCCGATAAAGACGGTAAAGTTCATTATACTCCGATGGAAGAAGGATATAAGGGCTATCTGACCTTTCTGAACCGGCTGTGGAACGAAGGCCTGCTGGATAAGGAAACCTTCTCCCAAACGGACGATCAGAAGAAAGCCAAAGGGAAAAACAATCAAGTGGCGCTGTTCTCCGACTATCATCCATACTTCACGTTAGGCGGGGAGCCGGGCACGGACGATCCGATGATGCTGCCTGTGAAGAGCGACATGGTCGATGCCCCGGTTTACGGCAAGCATCCCGGCCTGTCAACGGGCGCGTTCGCGATTACGAGCAGCAATCCGTCCCCGGAAGCGACCATGCGCTGGATCGATTACCTGTATACTTATGAAGGGGCGACGTTGTTCGGCCAAGGTCCGGAAGGAATCCTATGGAAGTATAAGGACAAAGAGAAGCAGATCAAAGAATGGCTGCCCGTTCCTGGCGGTGGCGACCGGGAAGACTACAGGGCAACGCTGACTCCCGACTACGGCATTGTGACGCCGGGAGTAGCGGATGCCAAGGTGAGCCAAGGACTGAGAGGCGAATTCGATGATTGGCTGGATAAAGAAACCTTGGAGAAGCTGGTGCCGTACGCCAAAGTCCCTTATCCAAAAGTATACCAGACACAGGAGGAGCAGCAGGAAACATCCAGATTGCGCTCGGATCTCGATACTTATGTGAAACAGATGGAAGCGAAGTTCGTTACGGGCCAAGAGCCGCTCAGCAACTGGGATAAGTATAGCGATCAATTGAAGAAAATGGGAGCGGATCGGGTTGTGGAAATCTACCAGGCCGCCTATGACCGTTGGGATTCGAAATAAAGCATTAAGATTCGGCTATTCATCATCTGCATATAGCAATGTCTTTTCACGTGCCGTATGCAACTTTCGATACTGCCCTGGTGTATATCCGGTCACCTTCTTGAATTTGCGAATGAAATTAGGCGCGTCCAGATAGCCGACCCGGGTGATAATATCCTTCAGCGGATCGCCGGTCGTCAGCAGCAGCCGTTTCACTTCTTCCATTCTGCGCTGCCAAACGTATTGCGAGAAATTGCATCCCGTCCGCTCTTTGAAGGCGCGGCTCAAGTAAGAGGACGAGATAGAATGTTTCTGCGCGAGCTTATCCAGGCTGAGCTGGTAGTCGGTGTACTCCTCATCGACCTGAGCGATGATCTCATCCATGATCGAGTGCTGTTTGGTTTCCGTGTTCATTTCGACCTGCTTGCAAATTTGCGCGGCGAACATTCCCAGCTTATTTTCCAGTTCCTCCAGTGATTCGAAGGAGGTCATGTTCGGGATATCCCGGACAAATTCGGCCATTCCCAGCTCCGACGCCGTCTTGAGGAGGGTGTTCAGGAGATCGAAGCAAATGCAGCGCAAAAAAGCTAATGACAGCTTCTGCGACTTGATGTTGGCAAAGATTGTACGGATCATTTGTATCGCGACGGTTTCGTTGCCGTGCCTCAAGCTTTGGACCAGCTTGAGCAGCGCATCCTTCGGAATCCAGTAGGTTGAATGCGGAGTATCGGAGAGCTTCTCGAAGTAAGTCGTGCTGCCCTTGCCGCTGGCCATGCGGTATTCCAGCGCCGAGGAGGCTTCAATATAGGATTGGTTCAGCATCCCGGGGCTCGAATAGCACTTGCCGATCCCGAAGGACGGAATCAGATGCGAGTTCTCCATCACGATAGCACGTAAGGCTTCCACGATCCGCTCGATCCGCCGATTCGGCGAATGGCCGTGATCTGTTGTTCCAGCCATGCAGATAATGAGTGCAATTTGATCGGACTGCGGCAGCTCAACGCCATAAACCAGCGTTTTATATTCGGGAATACTCACTTCCGTCAGCAGATGGATAATTTTCTGGCGATCCTGGAATGGCTCCGATAAGCCGGGATATTCGTCCCAAGCCATGGAAATGACGAAGTAACGGTCACCAACCAATTGCACGCCGAACATCTTCAAGAGCTGCCCCGCTTGCTGTTCCTCAGGCAACCCGTGCGTCAACAGCATAAGCAAAAACTGGTTCCTGGCATAGGGCTCCTGAAGATCGACACGGGTACTGTAGTTATGCAGCATCTGGCGAATCCAATCCAGTTCATTGGGGGATTTCGTCAGAGCGGGGGCGGTGGAGTCCGCCTTCAGCTTGGCAAATTCCAGCAAATCGTGAATAGGGTGATACTGCCTCTTGGCGAGGAGAACGGCTGCGAATGTCCCGACCAAGACAACGATGGCAAAGGCAAGCAAAAAGAAGGTCTGGATATGGAAAACATGACTGAAAAATTGGTCGCTCGGTATAGCGGTCACGTAGGTCCAGTCATTGAAGCTCGACTTGACGGCCACAACAGAGTGCGATTGGTTGTTCAGCTTCAAGCTGTGGGTGCCCGGGCTTAATTCCGGGAGGACGTGCAGTTCTTCCGTTGGTATGGGAGCACCGTGGTTATTTCGGGCAAGCACTCGGCCGTCCTGGTCAAATATGTAGCTATTCCCTTTAAAATCATTAAGGATGGAGTCCATCAGTCCCGTAAGCCGGGATTCCTCCATTAAATACAGGACTGTGCCATGTGGATAAGAATGGTTCGGCATGATCGGAACCAGATAAGCCAGCAATGATTTTTCAAGATGCACGTTGGTGTTTACTGAACCCGCCGGGCGTACTACCGGGTAAGCGACATTATTCAGATCGTCGATGATCTCTTCCTTGCTCCAGTCCTTGAATGAATAGGATTGATCGAACAGCACATCAAGATTCGTCAGGCCGCGGGATGAGTAGATAACGTTATCTTTGCGGAAATACAAGAAGATTTCTTCCAGGATCGAGCTGTTCGCTTTATACTTCTCGAGGGTTAGAATGGCGTCGCGGGAATAATAAGGATGGCTGACCATATATGGAGTCAGTCGTTCATCGTAAGCCATCCGGGTTGCAATATCCCGAAGCTCGGTCATACGCGCATCGATGTTGTGCTTGACCTGGTTCAACTGGTTGACAAAAGAATGCTCGATCTCGGCGCGTAAATTTTGGACGGCATTATGGTAGATGAAGAAGGTAAGTATAATTAGAGGAATAAGAAAGATTAAGAGATAGGACCAAATGTACTGCAGCAGCAGTTTGGACTTAAAGTTACTCCAACTCATTAGGCACCTCCCCATTCTTTTGAAAGCCGGGAAATGTTACGCCTACAAGCAGATACGGATAACCCCAGATAGAGGTACGGTCAACAGTATGATATTACCAGTATAGATAATTAAAGGAATGGGGGCAATGGGAAACCTTCGTACAGACAACTGCTCAAGATATATCATTCAACAGGAGACTCTTGCGGGACAGGGATGATTAGAGTCACCCTCGTTCCCGCTCCTTTCTTGCTTTTCACTTCCACTCTTCCTCCCATTCCTCTAAGAATGCTGTAGCTGTACATCGTTCCAAGACCGGTTCCCTTCTCCTTCGTGGAATAGAACGGCATACCCAGTCTGTCTATTTCCTCCTGAGTCATTCCGACCCCTTGATCAGTAATATCTATGACGAGTTCGTTCTTCCTCTTCTCAGCGTTAATCTGGAGAACGCCGCCGTCCTCCATGGCTTCAATTCCGTTTTTCATAATATTGATAAAACATTGCTTTATTTTGGCCAGGTCGGCCACCAAATGAAGACCAGGCGGGATCAAGCTGTGAATTTCAACCTTGTTAAGGTTGGCATAGGGAGACATGGTCCTCGTGACTTGCGCGATGACTTTCCCCAGTTCAAGCGGTTCGGTGATATCGGGGTCAGGCTTCGCAATGGACAAATACTGGGTAATGATCGATAGAGCTCTTTCGAGTTCCTGTTTCATCAGCTGCTGATACTCCCGGTTTTGCTGTTCCGTCCCCCGATTTTCGATCAATAGCTGCAGGAAACCGTTCACTACCGTCAGAGGGTTTCGGATCTCATGTGCAATGGAGGCGGTAAGATTGCCGAATAAGGACAGCTTCTCTGCTTGCCGAATCTCTTTTTTCAGACGGGATTTCTCTATCAGATTTTCAAGTAAGTAGACAGACATCCATATAGTAATCAGGTTAATGGCGATGTACTCAAGGAAAAACCGTACATAGATTTCTGATTGTCCCAAGGTGGCCATAGAGGAGATGCTGACGATTATGGAATAGAACAGCGTAAAGAAAGTAGCTATTGCCATTTTCTTGCGTATGGGAAAAGAGTCGCGAAAAGGCCCCGCAATCATCAAGCCAAGCATAAGAATACAGGCTACCTCGATAGAAGCATAGAATCCGCCGCCTCCTAAGAGATACCGGTAAAGCAGATGCACTGCCGTAATAATAACCAGATTGCGATACCCGCTGTAGAAAAAGCACAAGATGACCGGAATGAACCGCAAATCAAAGAAAAATCCCGAATAAATGTGGATAGGGAAGGTCATACATAGAAGATTGGTCGCGGAAAACAGGAACAGGCTTATGAACGATTTGTATTTTTCTTTTTCTCTATCCAGACATAAGACTTGATAAAGAAATATGGAAATAAGGACAATAAAGGCGTTTAACAATAATGTATGGATATTAATCATATCAATCCGCCGCCCTTTGTCTTAGAATAAGTAATTCAGTGAAAAGCGAAACCGTATCGCTTCCTGAGAACGATTAACACTCGGGGCGGGTGGCCGCCGATGCTCCGCCAATCCTGCCATCCAACATCCGACTATTAAACAGTAGTATTAATTTCAATATAGCTCTGTAAAAATCCTGCAAAAAGTGAGGATGACCGAGCAAATTTGACCTTTGTAAATGCTGGAAATAATGAATCATTAACTAAACATACGAATAGGTATGGTTATGGTTGCTTAGCTGCAGGTTGAAGCGATTCGTGATATATTACAAAAAAAAGAAAACAGCTTGACACAACGGCAAATTCAAGGATATTATAGACCCAATAAGTCTGTGATGAGGTGAGGTGCTTCCATGAAATTTACAAAAGCGACGAATTACGCCCTGCACACCATGCTCATGCTCGTTGCCGCTTCTCCGGTCAAGCCGGTAGGGGTTCAGCAACTGGCGGAGTCCCAAGGCGTTTCACCGACCTATCTATCCAAAATATTGACGAGACTCGTAAAAGCGGGGATGATCGAATCGATTTCCGGCGCTAATGGCGGCTACCGGTTATCCCGCAACAAAGACGACATTACTTTTCTGGATATTATCCACGCTATTGAGGGCACCGCCTCCATGTTTGAATGTGGTTTCGTCCACAGCGACGAGTGCTTGATACAAGCGGTCATGAAGGAAGCCGAAGAGAAGATGGAGTCGCATCTTAGAGAAACGAAATTAGCCGATCTGGCCCAGAAGCAGTTGAAAGGATTAAGGTGAGCTTTTTATATTTTTAGGAAAGATGGTGTTTCGTTGAGGTAAAGCATGTTTTCTTGTTCTTATTACAGACATTAAGAGTCTCTAATATCTTCGAATTCAATAAGAAAGGATGAATTTCATGACGATTTACGATTGCGCGATTATCGGAGGAGGTCCTGCAGGCTTGAATGCGGCCCTAGTGCTAGGCAGGGCAAGAAGAAGTGTGGCTTTGATCGATAACAATCAGCCCAGGAATGCCGTTACGCATGCGTCTCACGGCTTTATTACGAGAGACGGCGTAACTCCGGCCGAATTCCGCCGCATTGCTTATGAGGAGGTGCTCCGTTACCCTACTGTCGAACATTTACCAATCGAGGTGGCCTCGGTGGGCAGGATCGAATCCGGATTTGAAATATGCGATTTGTCAGGACAGCGTGTTCAAGCACGAAAGCTGATCTTGGCAACAGGCGTGAAAGAAGTTTTTCCGGAGATCGAAGGCTTCTATCCGCTATACGGAAAGAGTTTGTTCAATTGTCCCTATTGTGACGGCTGGGAGCTGCGGGACCAACCGCTCGCCGTCGTTTCCGAATATCCGGACGTCTTTCATAAAGCCAAATTGCTCCTCAGTTGGAGCAAGGATTTGATCGTCTGCACGAACGGGAAGGCTACCTTGTCGGATGAGCAGAAACAACGGCTTCAATCCTGGGGAATCGCGATCATGGAGCAGCCTATTATGTCGTTCATCGGGCACAACGGGCGGCTTGAGCGTATTCGATTCGCTGATGGGACCGAAATTCCGAGAACCGGCGGCTTCGTATCCCCCAAATTTGTTCAAAGCGCGCCATTCGTTGAGCAATTGGGCTGTGAAAGGACGGATATGGGCGGGATCAAGACGGATAAGGGGGGAAGAACCTCGGTTCCCGGACTCTATGCCGCCGGTGATGCCTCATACATCGGACCCTCCCAAGTAGTGTTCGCCGCAGCTGACGGCAGCCGAACCGCCATGAGTGTCCATATGGATTTGACGGAGGAAGAATACGGATAAAATGAAATAAATCCGTACGAGGCCTTTATTTGTAACTCTTGCGCTTGGAGAATAAGCTTTGTAGATAATCCCTTGTCAGAAATAAGAAATTTGTCTTTTGCAAACAAACGTTCTATTATAGTAGTAATTGCCGTATTTGAACATAAAGTTCATAATTTAGACGATTACGATTTTACCCTGTTTAGAATCGGCGAAAGGGGCTTATCATGGAGTGTACTTGGTTTGGTCTTGATGAAATAAATTCTAATGAAATTAAATATGTGTCATGATCGCCGAATATCAAAACCAGTTGATAATTATACGGAATAAGCTACGTCAACAATGGGAATTGCCTGGGGGTAAGAGGGAAAAGAATGAAGATTTAATTCAAGCTGCAAGTAGAGAATTATATGAAGAAACAGGGGCGGTACAATTTGAATTAACACCGTTTGCAGTATATTTGATGAATGGTAGTTATGGCATGATGTTCTTCGTCAAAGTTACCGAATTATACGAATTACCGAGCTATGAGATTGAAGAAATTAGGTTAGTTGCTCAACTACCGGAAAACTTATTATATGGACCGGTATATTACGACATGTATGCAAAATGGCTGGATGCAAAAAAACTGAAATTAAGGTCATATGTAATTAATTATAATGACTCAGTACCGATTAACTAAGGACTTCCTCTACACGATATTGAACTTGATTTGGAAAGAAGTGAGGACTTTCCGCGCTATAAAGTATCTGCTACCTTGAAAATCTGTTTTCAATTTCTGCTGGTGCCGTGCAAACGGATTTTCTAAACTGGAATAAGGATGCAATAGAACTCCATGCTGAAAAAGGTTAGAATTGAGTCTAAAGATGGAAATAAGTTCCTGATTGGTCAGGAGCGGAGGTGATGCTCTTATGAACAAGCATTACAGCTTCAAGCCCAAGGAAACCGAAAATATCATTAACCGTTTTGGCCAAGAGTTCTATGCGAAAGTTCTTAGGGATATCGAAGAATATGCAGACAAGTGGAGGCTGACCTCTTTTCAGTTTATCCCTTCCTATTCCGCAAACTTGATCTTTAGATGCTGCTCGGAAACCTTCGGGAATGCAGTGCTTAAATTAGGCAACCCTGCTTTTCGAGAAATCTTTACGGAGTATAGCACTTTATGTGAATATAACGGCGGACGATTTTGCAAAGCGTTTGATGCCGATATTGACAACGGCGTCATCCTTGAAGAGGATGTGCGTCCGGGAATTCCTTTAAGGAAAGAGAGCTCACTGGATAAGAGACTAGCTGTATTCTGCTCAATATATAAAGGCTTGCACATTATGCCCGCCAATGCGGAAATATACCCGACTTACCTAGAGTGGGTCGGCAGGATCACAGAATACATGAGCACGCGGCATGATTGTAAAGAATTGTATGGTTATATGAAAAAAGCAAAAGAGATCTGCTTATCGGTTTCCTCGATATACTCACAACAGATGCTGCTTCATGGAGATTTGCACCACGATAATCTGTTGCTCGGCCGGGACGGACAATATTTCATTATCGATCCTAAAGGCGTAATAGGCGATCCCGTATTTGATGTTCCGCGGTTTATATTAAATGAATTCGGCGATGAAATCACTCCGGAATTGTTTAAGAAAATTAACGATATCATAGGCATACTGGAACAAAACCTTAACCTTCCAAATGAAATTATAAGGCAGTGCCTTTATGTGGAGACGGCAATGGGTGTCTGCTGGAGCGCGGAAGACAGCTCAATCCCTGAAAAATATCCGAAGCTTATTAAAGACGTTGCTTTCGCAGAAAGCCTTCTGACCGGTTGATGACAAGGCGAACCACACGGTTCGAGCTTGTGGACGGGAGATTGACTTTATTAAGGTTTAGATATACTATTTTACAAAATATCACAAAATTTAATGACCGGGAGAGTACCTGTTGACTCGAGTCAAAGAGAGCCGGAAGAGGTGAGAGCCGGTACGGAGTGAGCAGGGAAACGGACCCGCGAGAATGGCTTCTGAATGGTAAGTAGGAAGTCACGGCCAAGACCGTTATCTTATGGAGTGGTTAAACGACACGTTTAACAACAAGAGTGGTACCGCGAACGCATAAGCCTTCGTCTCTTTTATAGGGATGGAGGCTTTATTTTTAGTTTAGGAGGAGGGTTTTAAATGTTGATCAGTCAGCAGCTTCAAAACAGCATCGAAAAGTCGGTAAGGAGTCTTTTGGACGAAGCCGGTCTCGACTACAGCGATGACGTAAACATTTATGTCGAACAGCCTGCTCATCTGGAACATGGAGATTATTCAACGAACGTTGCGATGCAGCTTGCCAAAAGTTTACGTAAAGCACCCCTGCAAATTGCAAACATGTTGAAAATCAAGCTGGAAGAGGAAGGGAATATCGAGAACCTGTTTCATCGCGTCGAGGTCGCTCCTCCGGGATTTATCAATATGCATATCGATTGGAAGGAATGGGCTCACCGCGAATTCACCCTGCCTCTGAATAATGGTGAGAAGGTCATTGTTGAACATACTTCCATCAATCCGAACAAATCCGCCCACATCGGTCACCTGAGAAATTCTTGCATTGGCGATACCCTTGTACGACTCTTGAAAAGAGTCGGGTTTAATGTCGAAGTGCATAATTATATCGATGACCTGGGGAATCAGCTTGCCGATACGGTTGTAGGTATTTTGAATGTTCCCCATAAGAAAGAGCACTCGCGTTTTGGCGACTTCTGCTGGGATATTTACTCGGAGGTTAATAGAGAGTATGAAAAAAATACCCCATTGCTGGAACAAAGGACTAAAGTGCTTCATTCTCTGGAAGAGGGGAATGGGAACTTATCCTGGATCGGATTCCTTATAGCTGAACGGATTGTACGCGAACACCTCGAAGAGATGAGCGAGTTTGGCATTCACTATGATTTATTGGTCTGGGAGAGCCATATTGTCAGGGGTGGGTTCTGGGCGGCGGCATTCGGCTTACTGCAGCAGACGGCGCAGTTTTACCGGGAAACTTCCGGCAAGCTGGAGGGATGCTGGGTATTAAAACAGCCCTCGTCCGAAACGGAAGCTAAAGAGTCCGAACACAGTATGGACAAAGTTTTGGTCCGTTCCAACGGCATTTTGACCTATACCGCTAAAGATATCGCTTATCATCTATGGAAGTTCGGGCTGCTGGAAAAGGACTTCTTGTATAAACGCTTTTCGGAAGAACTGTGGACGACGAATGGTCATGGAATCCATTCCTCCTTTGGCAAAGCAGATATCGTCATCAATGTAATCGACCATAGACAAGAATATCCCCAGGCCATGGTGAAACAAGCTCTTGAAATCCTGGGGTACACCCAACAAGCCGAGAAGCTTCGTCATGTCAGCTATGGTGTGGTTTCATTAAGTCCGGGGGCCGCGAAGGAACTAGGCATAGATACATCGGATGGCAAAGCCTCTTATGCTATGTCGGGAAGACAAGGAATAGGGATCAAGATCTCCGATTTACTTGATCTTATGGAAGAGATCATTGATAACAAACGTTCGGATAAAACCGGGCTAGCGAGCCGGATGATCGCCGCTGCCGCCATCCGTTACTATCTTCTTCGGTTCAGCTTGTTGACCGAGGTTGTTTTTGACATGCAGCAGGCGACAGAAGTAACCGGAAATACGGGTGTCTACTTGATGTACTCTTACGCTCGCGCAGTTAGCCTCCTAAATAAAGCAGAACGCGAATTGAATATGCAACCGATGGTTCCGGAAGAGATCCGTCCTATGGAGCAGGCGGAATACTCATTAATCAGACATATCGCTGCTTGGCAGGATACGCTATATGCAGCCAGTAAGGAACTGTCTCCAAACATGATATGTAATTACGCTCATGAGCTGGCTACCTTGTTCAACAATTTCTATGTCGCTTGCCCTATAATAAAGGCGGATAGCGATAAACAAGCGCTCAGGCTTTGGCTCACCTGCAAATTCAAAGAAACCATCGGCGACGCATTAACGGTTCTCGGTCTTCCTGCACCTGAGCGTATGTGAACTACGGATGAATATGAAATGTTTGATGGAGGGGACATAATGCTCAAAATTACATTGCGTGGGACACCTTATGAAATTGGCTTCCAGCACGGTCAATCACTAAAGCCTTTGGTAAATGGAATTGTCGGTTATTTGCTGCATTCGGATCAGAATTGGCAAGAGAAAGAGATACAAGAAACGATCAATCGACTGAATGAATTGGCTCCTGAATTGTTGGCGGAAATGAAAGCTCCGAAGGATATAAACGACACCTTGCCCTCGAAGATTTGCTGTCCCAAAGCCAGTTGTCCGAACAAACCATGAAGACCATACTAAGCCACAAAGAAGGTGATTACCCAGTATGTCGAAAGACTACCCAGGTCAGTTTTATGGCTTTTCCAGAGCAACTAACGCTCAAAGTGTCCGACGGAAAACCGACTCCTGAAGGCTACCAAGACTTCATACTTACTTTATGACAAACTAATCATTAAAAAAAATCATGAATTATCCCGATACCCCTGAGTGGAGGAGCAAGGAGAGTGTAAGAAGAGCAGAGTGTTTGCGAAAAAACTGTTTCGAACAGGATAGTTTAATTATGTTCAATCTTTACTATCTGAAGAATTCGGGGAAGAAGTAAAATGATAGGAAAGGATAGGATCACGGACAGAAGTAAAGGAAGGTAGGATGTGAATGAGTGATGTTCAAGCGCAATCGATACTCGTTCAGTTGAAGAATCAAGGAATTCTTCAACCGGCATGTATTTTGGACCGGGAAATGTCGGGTACGACTGCGGGCAAAGTATACACTGTCGGCTTTCGTGACGAACCGTTATATGTTCTGAAAATCGATGGTCCTAAGCACGTAGAATTAGTGGCAAGCTTTCTTCAAACCTACGCAGGATTGATTTTTCCCAAGCTTTATTTTGTCGATCCGGCTCATCAATTCTTCGTCTATGAGTATATTCAAGGAACCGCCAATAAAGAGATGGGGTCCAAATCAGAATGGCTGTCCGCCTTGGCGGAGTCGCTCATAAATCGATATCAACGCGACAGTGCTGACCAAGGTTGGGGGTGGCTGGATGAGCCTCTTGCCGACTCATGGCCGTCGTTCCTGCAGCAGCGAATCTTGGAAGCTCGTGATCAAATAGGAGGCTTGCTGCCACAAGACGACCATGATTGGGTTAAGCAGCTTCCTGAAGCCATATACCGATCGGACAATCTGCAGGCATATTTGCTGCACGGGGACTGTGGGGTTCATAATTTTATTTTTGATTCGTCCGTACTGAGAGGCGTCATCGACCCAGCGCCAATGGTCGGACCTCCGCATTATGATTTTCTCTTCGCCTTTTGCTCGTCTCCCGACGACTTGACTATGGATACACTTCGGCAAGCGGCCCGTACCTTACACCCTTCCTTGTGGCAGTGGGATAATCACCGGTCGTTGGTGGAAGAGGTGCTGGTTCAGCTTTATTGTAGAATTGCGACATGCTTAAAGTACCATTCTTCACATTTGCCAGAATATTTGGAAGCTTGGGCTTATTGGAGCAAGCTGAGGAACGAGGCGATTACATGATCATCGCTACTTATAATATATGGAACGACGAAAGAACGCTAAGCAGCAGACTGGCCGCCCTCTGCGAAGAAATCGGTTCGGTTCATGCGGATGTTATCTCTTTGCAGGAGGCTGCCGCACAGACCCCCGGTTATTCGTCAAAACCGATTGCTGCCTATATCGCTGAACAGACGGGATATCCCTATGTCACCTTTCAGGCGTATCCGGATCTGGAAGATGCCGGGGAAGGTCTGGCGATACTAAGTAAACACCCTTTTGTGATGGAAAAAGCGATTTGGGATAGCGATTCGAATCCTTCGGTTTATTGCGCTCACCGGGCTATCCTGCAGGTCAATTCGGTTCGCATCGGCATAACGAATGTTCACCTGGACTGGAGGTGTGTGCTCACCCGAGAAGTTCAAATATGCGCTGTACTGGATTGGATCGACTCTATGGCCGAAATGGACACTGTGGAGTGGTTATGCGGTGATTTCAATGATTTGCCCGATTCTAGTATCCATAGGCTTCTGCAGGGGCGCCAATCGCTGAATGGCCGTGCCGCTAAATGGCTGGATCTCGCCGAATATGAGCAATGGCGAACAGGATTGCAGGCTCAACCAACCCTCGATTTTGCCCGAAATCCTCGCTGGAACGGCCTTCATACACTGCAAATGCCTGCTCGTGTGGATTGGATTATGCTGAGGCAGGACCCGCAGTATCAAGATCCGGAGCCCGTGGTCAGAAGCCTGCGCCTTTTCGGAACAGAGCCAACACCGATAGCGAACAAAGTTCCAAGCGATCACTATGGTGTTGTGGCCGAGCTTATTTTTTCGTGAATCTATTTCGGGCGGTAACTATTTATACTAAAAATCGCCTAGGTAACCCAATTACTTATTCCCTCGATGTGATTCCGACGATGTAACTGGATTTTATGCAGGTAAATTCTATTGAATGGTAGAAAGCCGCTAGACTAACTGGAAAAACTACATTTAAAATGGAATACTTCGTCCTATATCATCATTTTTAGGAAATATAGATGGAGGATTTCCAGTTAGTTTTCATTTTTTTCCCTTAAGGAGACAAAATAACTGGATGAAATCCATTTAGCGTCCATGCCGGTACAAAAAATGCAGGATATGGCGAGCTATTTACAATTCGGGTGACGTTCTCCAGCATTAAACCAACTGGTAAACGAATTATATAGTAGTAATTGAATAGGGGGGGAGATTATGACTAATTCTATTGAAATTCGTCAAATGACTGAATCGGACGTAGAGCTTGTGTATCAAGTTTTCACAGAACATGGTGTCGGAAAGTCCAGGGATTACATCCAGAGATGTTGGGAACAGAATGTAACAGGGGAAAGAATTACTTTACTAGCCTTTTACCAACAGCAGTTCGCGGGAAGCTTACATCTTCTTACTACCTCACATTACCCTTACTTTGTTGAAAATGGCATACCGGAAATAAATGATTTCAATGTTATTCCTCCATTTCGAAATCGGGGGATAGGAAATGCATTAATGGAAGCCATCGAGAACATTGCATTTGAGAAATATGGAATCGCTGGAATCGGCGTCGGACTCTATCAAAGTTATGGCAGTGCACAGCGTATGTATGCAAAAAGGGGATATATACCCGACGGCAGGGGAGTGGCGTATCAGCAACAACCGGTAACTCCCGGTTCCATGGTTCGTGTGGATGATGATTTGAATCTGTATTTCACTAAAGTTAAACTCTAACGTTGTCAGAGAATATCAAGAGCTTCCTTGAACAAAATAAGCCGCGTCAGCGGCTTATTTTGTTTCAAGACGAGAAAACCTCAAACACCAAATCCCACGACGCGTAAAAACCCCTTGAACCGATTACCACTATATGGTAAAGTATAGAGAACGTATGTTTGTGGATGATTGTAATTTAATGGTGGAGACACGAGGAGGAATTTTACGATCCTGAAGTATAGTAAAGAGCAGCTGGCATTATACTTTCCAATTGAAAAATATAACGTCTTAAAGGAGCTGAATCGGGATGCCGTATATTCAATGCAACAACATCGAAATGTATTATGAAAAGATGGGGATCGGAAGTCCGATAGTGTTTTTACATAGTGGATTTTCTCGGGGAATATTGGCTTTTGCCAGTCAAATACTCGACTTCCAACGCAAGTATACTTGCTATTTTCCGGATTTCAGAGGGCACGGCAGAACGAGGAGCAGCAGTCTTGAGTGGAGTACTCCCCAGCATGCAGACGATATTTTTGCATTTATGGACCAGCTTCAGATTCAACAGACCCATTTCATCGGTTACGGCATGGGTGGAGGAGTGGCACTACATTGCGCTGTTAATCAGCCCGAAAGAGTGGCATCATTAACTTCTATCGGTCAAAGCGGCTTTGTTGCATCCATGGGATCGGAAGAGTTTGAGCCGGAACGGCTGTTGCAAAACAAAAACTATGATTTCATTAAATCGATGGAAGAAAGACA
This sequence comes from Paenibacillus residui, assembly GCF_042677205.1. NCBI lineage: Bacteria > Bacillati > Bacillota > Bacilli > Caryophanales > Paenibacillaceae > Paenibacillus > Paenibacillus residui. The sequence goes on along the minus strand of NZ_JBHTIU010000028.1, from coordinate 30,700 downwards.
TTTTGATGCGCATCAAGGAAATTGGCAGGAGTTTCTTAGGCAGAAAATAAAGGATTGGCGAACCTATCCCAATCTGACGGACGATCAATTAAGAAGTATAAGCTGTCCCGCTTTGTTTATCGCAGGGGAGTATGATGAGTTCGCTCCAGAAGAGGATCTAAAACGGGTGACAAATCTAATCCCTGACTCCCGTTATGTTATCGTACCCGGTAGAAGCCATAAAACTCATATGAATAGGGAAGATCCTGCATTTGTAAACGATACCATTCTTGATTTTTTGGAAAAGAACAGCGGATAGGGGGAGTATAATGCCATATGTAAAGGTCAATGATTTGGAAATGTTTTACGAGAAGATGGGGCATGGAGAGAATCTCATTTTTTTGCACAGCGGTTATTCTCGCGGAATATTGGCTTTTGCTAGTCAAATATTGGATTTTCAAAAAAAATACACCTGCTACTTCCCGGATTTCAGAGGGCATGGCAGAACAAGATGCGAAAGCCTTGAATGGTCTACGCCGCAAATTGCAGATGACGTGATAGAATTTATGGGGCAATTGAATATGGATGCCGCGCATTTGGTTGGCTACAGCTTGGGAGCCAATGTCGGGCTTTACCTTGCCGTTAATCATCCGGAGAGAGTCATTACGCTTACTACAATAGGTACAAGTGGATTTTGCGATCCGACAGGGGTCGAAGAATTTGAGCCGGAATGGCTAATAGATAAAGGGATGCAAACTACAATCGACCAAATGATGGAAAGACACAGCGAAGCACATAAAGGGAATTGGCAAGAATTCATGAAACAATCGGCTGAAGATTGGCGTCTTTACCCGCAGCTTACAACGGAACAGCTTGGAAGTATTCAATGTCCATGCCTGTTTATTTCGGGGGAGCATGATCCATTTGTTGACGAGGAAAGGGTTAAATATTTGAGCTCCCTTGTCAAAGGATCAAAATATTTAGTTGTCTCGGGAGGAAGCCATAGACCGCATATGACAAGGGAAAACCCAACTTTGGTAAATGATTCGATCCTTCAGTTGCTGGAGCAAAGCCGGGACGATTTGAAGGAAGCCAGATAATGAACGGGTGCAGCTGCAAAATTGATTTATTAAAACACGCTACGTACTAATCCTCCATCTATACGTAACGCGGAACCATTAATGGCAGAAGAAAGAGGACTACTTAAGAAGGTGACGAGATGTGCAATTTCTTCTGGTCGAATAAGCCTTTGAATAATGGAGGTTGGCCGGTTCTCTTTCATAAATCGCTTTTCAGCTTCTTCCATTGTTAATTTCTCATTAGGATAAAGCTGATTTAACATCGTTTCCACTCCTTCAGTTAAAGTGGAACCAGGCATAACCGTATTGACAGTCACATTCGTTCCTTTAGTCAACTCGGCTAAACTGCGGGAGAGCGAGAGCTGCATCGTTTTGGTCGCACTATAATGAGCCATTTCCAGAGATGGCATAATCGCTGCTTCACTGGCGATAAAGATGACTCTGCCTTCCTTTTTCTGAATCATTTGTTTCAGGTACCGGCGGGTAAGTCGAACACCGCTCATGATGTTGGTTTCAAACAGCTTGAACCAATCTTCATCAGGGATATCAAAATATTCGACAGGCTCAAAAATTCCCAAGTTGTTAATAAGAATGTCTACTTCAGAGTGCTTCTCAATAACCTGTCGGCATCCTTGTTCTGTCCCTAGATCAGCTACAACTGACTGAAGGTTAGCGTCAGGAAACTTTGTTTGAATTTCTTCTACCGTTTGATTAACTTTTTCTTCACGACGTCCGTTAATAAGCACAGCGGCACCTTCCGCTACTAATGACAAGGCGATCGCTTTTCCGATTCCTGATGTAGACCCAGTAACCAATGCGTTTTTCCTTTTAAATATAGTTGCATGCAGGATCCTCCCAGATTCGTGTTTTTAACACGGGCAGCTAATGGAACGTCAACAGTTGTAGCGCTGGCAGAAATAGTATTACCAACAATAAGAAAATCATAATCAAAAGCAATAAAGATTTGCGCGAAATACCAGTTTACGCATAATGTCCGCCGATTGACGGCGTAAGTTGTCCTGCTGGTGACGGTCATTCTGTCCGATCTAGGCGTGTGACAATAGAAAAAGAGCAAAAAGAACAGATTTTTATCATGGATTTCACTTTTAATCCGGAGTATACGGATCAATTGATTGTTGTTTATTTGGATGCTAACGAAAATATTCTGACTATTAGCCATGAAAGTTAAAGCTTATATTCAAAAAGACAGGTTAAGGTTCGATATAAATTAGTTGAAAAAATAGCGAACGGTCGTGATAAGAATGAAAGTTCAGCTCTGTAGAGATACCAAATACTTCTGCGAGAATTTCACGCAAATCCGTGAAATACTTAATCAATTTCAGGCTCAATTTATAACTAGGAAGCAGCAGGAAGATCATATTTTCAAAATATATGATCCCCAGACACAATCAAACTCTAAGAGAATAAAAATAAGGATAGAAAACGAAGAGTCGACACTAGTGTATGTTTACAGTAGAAGTAATCAAGAATCAAATATTGAATTTGAATATTACCAAGTTAAAGACGCACAAATCCTTCCCATCTTTACCTCACTGTACGGTCAAGCAATAACTATTAAAAAAGCAAGGGAAGTATGGTCTAAAGATCATGTTGTCTTTCACTTGGACACAGTTGAAGGTGTCGGAAACATTTTTGAAATTGAGCTTTTACGATCGGACACTACCCCAATAACTGTGGACTTGGAAGGATACAAACAGTTGTTTGAAGGTTATTTATTAGAAAAGATTGAAGGTTCCAATGAAGACCTGGTAAATGGAAAGGAATTTGTAGATGGAAAACTCTAAATACACAGCCCATAACACAGACCTTACCTCTCAAATGGAATACCTCACATCGATTATTCAGATGAATCCTGTGTTGAGTTCTATTTTCAAACAAGCTCCTAAGCTTGAAATAGAACACTATTATATCCTTATTCTTCACTTGAAGAGGCTATTAATACTTGGCCTACAACAGCTACTGCAATCGGGTTGAGAAAAAATGATAATGATACCTGGAGATTGTACGCACCTTTTGGATTAAATGATTTACTCGGGCTAATTGTAAGGCCAAATAAAGTACAAATAATAAAAGAGATTTATGAAAAGAAAGTACTTAGATGGAAAACTAACTGGCCGGATCTTAATGTAATTCCATGGAACTAATTATGACGATTAGGGATACTGCACATATTAATTAATACTGCCTTTTTCAAGAATATAGTCTTCGTTGGAATTTTTTAAAACCAAATCAAAATTCCGATGATAAGGATGCATAAATAAATCATATTGAATTCTGCGCTCTTCATGAGATTTTTTTAAATAATTAATATCTGTTCCTCTTTCAGCAACATCACGTATACTTCTTCTCATTAGTTCCGTTTCCCCATCTGTATATAAGTAAATTTTTAGATCATACAAATTGGGATCTGTAAAGGCAACGGTCATGCCTTCCACAATATTAATTTTGTTTCCGGAAGAGACCAACTTACTCTTTGTATAGTTCGTGCCTATTGTATAAAAATCTAAACCATCTCTCATCATATGTATGTCTCTCTCTAAAGCGAATACATTATGAGCAGCAGGATGGCAAGCTGTCATTTTCTCTTGATGCTGTTCATTCTTATATTCATAGCTAATTAAAGTATACTTCCTAAGATGAGAACCGATAATATAAGGATCTGTATTGATATAATTTACATTGTTATGTCCCAGAAATTTTACAAGATTATGGGCAAACGTTGTCTTTCCAGACGCACCATGACCCGAAATCCCAATGATAAATCTTCTATCTTCTCCTTTAACCGAAGTGGCTATCTCATGCAAAACCCTGTCCATAATTTTCCTCCATTTGTTAGTTATGATTAAGCTATCGGATACTATAGTTTTCTTGCTTTGATTACAAAAGTTACTGGAAGCATCTTTGCTTTTTTTGCAAAATCGCTGTTATCGTCCCGGGATTGCATAATTTCGTCATCAGATTCCTCAACCATTTGCTCAATGACAAATCCCGCTTTTGCCAACGCATTCACATAGGTTGATAGTTTACGGTCCGATAATGTTAGCGTACCTTCATCAAGAGATACCGAATACCAAGATTCATCGAAATAACATTTTTTAAAAGCAAGCATATTATTTTCTGCAGCAACACATTTATGTATAGGGTGAGACCAACTGAAAATAAATACACCGTCTTTTTTAAGGTAAGAAGCGATCCGGCCAAAAGTACCCTCTAGGTCGGTGGTCCAGCCTATGGCATAAATTGAATAAACAAAGTCAAAATAATCCACTGGCAGGCCACATTCTTCTTCCATGGGAGTACAGATAAATTTTGCTGATAGGCCGCATGCGTTCAAATGTTGAGCTGCCTTTTCGATTTGTTTTTCAGATATGTCCACAGCCCACAGTTCGGATGCTTTGCGTTCCCCCAGATATTGCAAGGATTGACCGTTTCCACAGCCTATCTCCAGCATCTTTTTCCCGGTGACGTCGCCAAAAAGCCGGCATTTTTCTTCTGAGACATATGCTCCATATAAAGGAAGCACGATTGCTCCTAAGAAGTCATTTCCTTTTGTATCCCAATAAAAACTGTTAATTTTATGCACATAATTCTTATCCATGTCGACCGAGACAGCGCTGCCAACCTCGCCGGCGCCTATAATATTTGTTCTATATACCGAATTCTTGTCCATACTGAACCCTCTCAAACTAAAAGTGTATTCCGACTTACGCGTTATCTCAACCACACGTATCGAACCCGAACACTCTGCGCTATTGATTCCCAAATAATGTACCACTTTTGTATAAACGATTCTACCCAAAACCTTCCATCCGGTAGATCAGTAAGAGTTCCATAATCGCTTATTTAAAAAATTTAGTCTATTCATTTTCGGGTTAAAACTGTATGTTATTTATGCGACCACGACGGCGCAAAACGATAAGGGAGGGGGAAAACCGACGCGCCATATTTAACTTGGAAGTATCAGAAGAATAACGAGCTACGTTGAGTTCCGAAACGAAAGGAAGGGTAGCGATGATTATGACACAAGAAGAAATGCTGTTCATTGTGCAATCACAACTTGCCATTGACCTTAATTGCTCAATCGATGATCTGAACGGCGAAAAGGACAGCATTATTTTTGTTGAAGCCAAGGAAAATCCCGGACGCAGACCATTTCCAAGGAAGGCACGTTATTTCGAAATTGTGTCTATGGGGAAATCAATTGTAGTATCGGCTACACCCGAACGGTTGTTAATTGCCAAAACACAGATGCAGGGCAAAAACAGGGATACCGTGTTCTCCTTACCATTTATCAGAGGTCTTTACTTGCATTTTCTGCCTGATGTAAAAAGAATAAAGCCAATATCACCGCCGAATTTTTTTTCATTTGAACGGATTAAGCGAGAAGAAGTGGTCAGTTTATTTGATGTTACAAGATTCAATGAAGCTATTATATACGATACGAATCTTCCCTGGCAGACGGATCTAGCTGTGCTTGCAAAGCGAGATGGGGAAATTGTTGGTGTGGCTGGAGCAAGCAAAACCTGTGCAAAACTGTGGCAAATTGGCATAGAAGTATTACCCAAATATCGTAATTTGGGATTGGCTAGTTATCTTGTAAACAGGTTAACTTTTGAAATATTGGGGCGTGGAGAGATACCGAGTTATGACGTAATCGCCAGTAACATTGCTTCACAGAGAGTAGCTCACCGAATAGGGTACTTTCCCGCATGGGTGTCTGATTGGCGATGCAATTTCGAAGGATTTGAACAGTAATCATATCTCAAGAAATATCCCATGAAAAGGATTGAAAATTCTATTGTGCGGTCAATATAACCGGGCCATCCGCAGTAATGGCGATCGTATGCTCGTACTGTGCGGAAAGTGAGCCGTCAGCGGTTCTGGCGGTCCATCCGTCGGCATCAATCGTCATTAACGCTGTTCCGGCATTTAGCATCGGCTCGATCGTAAAAACCATCCCTTCCTTCAAGCGGAATCCTTTGCCCGGATTTCCGACGTGGGGATAATTAGGTTCCTCATGCATCTCCCTTCCTACGCCATGACCAAGCAAATCACGCACTACCGAGAATCCGTTTCGCTCAGCATGGGTTTGAACCGCGTGCATCACATCGCCGATCCGGTTTCCGACGACAGCTTTTTCGATACCAAGATATAAGCATTCCTTCGTTACCCGCATCAGATTACGGGCTTCTTCCGACACCTCGCCGACCGCATAACACCAGGCTGAATCCCCGATCCAGCCATCCGCCTCCGCGACGATGTCGATTTTGACGATATCGCCTTCCTTGAGCGGCTTCCCGCTCGGAAAACCATGCGCAATGACGTCGTTGACAGACGCACATGTCGCAAACGGATAGCCGTTATAGCCTATCGTATAAGCCTTGGCGCCATTCTCCTTCAGGAACCGCACCGCGAAAGATTCGATATCGAGCGTCGTGACACCCGGCTGGATCATATCTGCGATTGCTTGATGAAAAGCAGCGACAATTCGGCCGGCTTTTCTCATTTCTTCAATTTCTGCTCTCGATTTCAGAATGACCATTTCCATTCATCTCTCCTTTAACTGTATGCCTGAAAAAATCATATCGACGAACCCTTCCACATCCATCTCGTTCCGCATATTGTGGTGGATGTTCAATGCTGCGCAGCCAACAAGCGAGCCAAATATCAGATTAGCTGTTTTCTCCGGCGATTTGGAACCGAATCCTTCACGAATCATTTCCACAAAGGGCAAATAAATCCGTTCCTGAAAATCGGCAAACAGCTTGCTGAACCGGTTTCCCGGGAAGTGGTGGAAATTATCCGCAACCGTTTTAAGCAAAATAAAGACGGAAGGATCCTGGATGCACTCCCGCAGGAGCAGCCCGGAGAACGACTCAGCTTTAAGCAAACCGCCGCCGAATCCCGTCAAAGCAGGCATTACTGCCGACTCTGTCCGATTCAGAGCATCCCACAGTAAATCTTCCAGAAGCATGTGCTTATTTTTGTAGTAATGATACACGGTTCCGTAGCCGAGCTCTGCCTTGACCGCAACATCGCGTATTTCCAATTGAATGCCCTTCTCCAAATATACTTCCGCAGCCGCTTGCATAATTTGGTTCATCCGCATCTCCCGGATCGCATCATTCTGTTCTTTGGTACGTGGTGACATGGCTCCTCCTTATTTAGACCTGCAGTAATGTCAATCTAAAATGAATATACTTCATTTGGAAGTAAGGATCAAGTACTTTATAATGGACTAAGAAAACTAGGCCGCAAAGGAAAAGAGTCGGGTAAAATGATAAATATATTAAAAATCTGATAGGAGGGGACTGTCATAAGAATACATATTATTGGTGGTTCAGGAAGCGGTAAGTCATATGTATCAGAATTATTAAGTCAACAATTTAATATTCCACATTATGATTTAGACGATATTTTTTGGGATAATGAAGCAGATATTTATGGGGTGAAGGCTTCAGAGGAACTACGGGATCAAACACTTAAAGAGATTGTGAGTCAAGACGCTTGGATCATTGAAGGTGTATACAGATCATGGGTAGAACCGAGTTTTTTAGCTGCCGACAAGATTATTGTAATTATGACTCCACTGTCTGTCCAAGAAACAAGAATATGGAAACGATATGAAGAACGCATTACAGGGAGTGTTGGGAGTAAAAAACGAGAGTCTCTTGAAAGTGTTAGAAACCTAATAGAGTGGAACAAAAAGTACAATCTCGAGAAGCTTCCACATTTTATAAAAAACTGTGATTATAAAGAAAAACTTATTTGTGTAACTGATAATCTCGATATCCTTAAGTTATTTCAACGCTAATGGCGAAACGTTGGTCCAGAGACATCCAGAAACAGTTTTATCAGTATGTATTCACATAAGTTTGCAGCCAGTCGGTTAGAGAAAGAGCGAGTGTTAGCGGATGTTGACCACTAATCTCGCTCTTCTTGGGATAAGTCTTTAGCTTGTTTCGTCGGGCTAAAGCATTATGAAAATGCTCCGTATGATCTTTTCTTTACTGATCGGTCACCTTCGGAGTTCGGATCAGGAAGGCGAGCAGACATATGATGGCGGTAAACAGGATAAGCAAATTAAACCCGTTGCCGATGCCGAACGTTTTGGAGACTTGCCCGATCACAACGCCGACGACGGCTCCGCCGAGTCCGGAGGCGAGATAGATGAGGCCTTGCAAGGAACCGGCTTGCTGCGTCAGCTTCGAGGCAATGCCTTGTGCGGTCGGGAACAGGACGGACATGGCGAGACCGAACAGCATCATTAAATAACTGAATTCGGTCATAAATATACGTCCAACAATCAGAGACAGCAGCGCGAATAGCGAGAAAACAATAAGGGTGCGTCTTTCGCCGAGCTTATAAATGATAATGCCGCCTACAAAACGGCCGATGGTAAACAGGAAAGCGAAGCTTGCGATGATATAGGCCGCAGTAGACGATTTCTGCGCGGCATCCATCCCGGCAATGTCGAGCGACGAATAGAAAATCGGGAAGAAATTCAGGAACCCGGCTTCTGCCGCGACATAGAAGAGAATGAATAATATAACAAGCAAAATTTGGCGATCTTGAAATAGCTGCAGTACGGATTTGACCGTCACTTTGTCTTGACCTTGAGCAGAGGAGGGTTGTGCCGGTTTAAAGGAGAGCAGCGCGAATAAAATAATCGCAATCACAACCGAAACTCCGATATAAAAGAAGCGCCAGCTTATATTTTGAGCAAAGATGGCATTGAGTATTAGCGGAGTGACAATCATTCCTACGCCGAACAAGGCATTGGCCAAATTGAAGATCACGCCTGCGCGTTCTTTAAAATAAATGGGGATCAGCGTAGCCACCGACACGGTCATCGCCCCGATGCCCAGCCCGACCATCAGATAGAAGCCTAGAAAGAAGGCAACGGTAAAGGCAGCCCCCGTTCCAATTAAACCGATCATCATTAGTGCGGTACCGATGCTCATGGCCACTTTAATGCCTTTGCGGTCCGCCAAAATGCCGGCGATTAGGCTGGCCAGCAGAAATCCGATCTGGAACACCGAAACCATGACGCCCACTTGACTGATATCCAGTTGGATATCGTTCTGCACTTTCTCTAAGATGATGCCCTTCGTGTTCTGGATACCGCCTAACACAAACATGGTGGCGAATATGAGGAAAAATATAATGGGCCGTTGTATTTTCTGCATGATTAGTTCGTTCCTTTCTCCCGATAACTTTGAATGGCGTCGAACAATTCGTCCGCAGCCCAACCGTAACAATAATAGAGAAGCTCGTCCGCGGCGCTGTTCTCGCCGGCCTTCACCGCCTCTATCAAATTGGACGGCGATAGATTCCACATCTGAATACCGCTGAATATGCGTGTGTTCGGATCGGATTGAGCACGCACGATGTTATTTTGATCGGCGACGAACCGAATGGGGAAGCCTTCTTCTTGAAAGGTTTTGTAAGATAAATCATAGGGCAGATGGAAGAACCTTTTGAACGCGCTGAAGGCTTCCTCTTGCTCCTGCTCGGTATCGGCCAGATAGCCGATCAACCCCTGCACATCGGCACCACCGCCCAGCTTGTGATAAGGGAAATGCTTCAAGGCGGGGGAGAGCTTCGTTAAGCCGGCATAATCCTGCCCGAGCATCCAACTGTAGGCGGGCGGCCATAGATCCAACCATATCGTAAAGGCGTCATTGACTTTTCTTACCCGCTCGATCAACCGTCCCACAAAACCGGAAACGCTTTCTTGGCGGAAAGATATCCATGCCTGAATATGTGCGTTTTGCTCTGCATGAGAGACGGCATCATCAAACTGCTTTTCTTTTAATTTCATAGACCAGGTTTGCAGTGCTTCCTTAATCGCATTGACATCTAAATGCTGCCGGGCCATCTTCTCCTGACAATGGGAGCAGAAGCAGGTAAGCAGTCCTCTGGGATTCACTTCCTCGCCGGCCCAATCCGGATAACGGATGCGATCGATCATATAAGAGGTGAAGCCATAGCGCCGATACAAATCCACGAACGCCTTCTCCCAGAAATCAATGACATCCGGTGCATTCGGGCACAGCCAGTGGGGGATGACCTGCCCGTAAACATCCGTGACCAAATTGTTGGCGAGTAGAGCCCCTTCGAAATGGCCGTTCAAAATATTCAACCAAGGAATCACTTCGAATGGCTCGTCCTGCATCGCTTCCTTAATGATCATCAGCGGATCGCGTTCTGCAGACAGTGTCGGCTCCCGGCGTTGATCGAGCCCGGAAGCTTCATAGGAAGGCAGAATCGCATGCATTGTGCCTGTACCGAAGACGACATCGCGTACTGGATTTCGGGGCAATTTTCCAACGGGATAAGGGTTTCTTTCGAAGATCGTGTTCACTTCGGGAAAAACATATTTAACATCTTTCAATTTATGAATGTAGGCGATAATTTGCGGCATACCTTCATCTATAATATCGTGAGGATGCAATTGAATGCCTGACATTTGAACCCACGCTCCTTATTAATAAAGTTGTTTGTCCTTCAGAAATTGTAAAGATGGGAAGGCTTGATTCAAGCCTAACAAGGCCATGCCCTGCAAAGCGGAATGATGCTGCAAATTAGAAATTTCAATAGCTACGTCCGTTACATCGGAAGCATGAAGACGTACCTTACGCTTCAGTTGTTCCAGAGATAATGATTTGGTGACGCTGCCCATCAACAAAATCTTTTCCGGATTCAATAGTGCTATGATATTCAAGATGCCCATCGCCAAATGATCCTCAAATTGATCGACCAAATACTTGGCCTGCAAGTCGCCTTGCTCCGCTAGACGAAACACTTCCTTGGCCGAGAGTTTTTTGTTGTATAAAGCCAGGGCAGCGGCCTCCAGCCCGGAACCGGAACAGATCATTTCAAAATGTCCTTTATCCGACGGGGCATACAAATGGCGGTTGTGAAATACCATGTATCCGATTTCTCCGGCAGCGTTTCTGGCGCCGCGTATCACCTTGCCATCAATAAGCACGGCAGAACCCAATCCCGTGCCGATCCCGATCAATACAGCGGAGCTTAAGTCTTGAAGAGCTCCTTCGTACATCTCGCCGACAAGCGCTGCGCGCACATCATTTTCAATCGTGACAGGGACATGAAACACCTCGTTAAAATACTGCGCTAGCTGAACGTTCTTCCATTCGGGCAAATTAGGGGAGCCTTCCAAAACGACGCCGTTCACGGGATCGATAATCCCCGGAGTAGCTATACCAATAAAGGAAAGACGCTCTATCGGCTGTCCCGATTGTTGGAGAAAGGCTTTCAAATCCGCTGCCATCTGATCCAAGAAAGCTTGTTTGGTCGAGAGGGGATAGGTAGTGACGGTCTGTTCCGCGATGCATTCCCCGGCTAAATTGAACTGTCCGAAATGAATGGATGTCCCGCCCAAATCAATCGCAACCCCATAGGCGGCATTCTTGGAAAAATGAAGCTTGGTGCCCCGTTTGCTGAAATCGGTTTCCTCTTTCTCGTCATAAATCAGTCTTTCCTCAATCAGATCCTTGACGATGTCGGATACGGTTGCTTTCGTAATGCCCGATTGTTTGGCGATTTCAGTGCGGGATAGAGGTCCTGAATCTTTAATGATGTTCAGAACGATTTCTTTGTTCATCTTCCGAATCGTACTGGGCAAATGTACTTGCATTGCTAGTGATCACACTTCTTTCGTCATTAATTCCAGATACATTTAAGTTTATAAACCATACTTAATTGAGTTGAAAGGATAAAAAATATATAGTATGGAATATGAAAACAGGGTAAAATCTTGATTTAAGTTTATAATACATCCTTAACATCATCATCGTCAATAACAATTCCTAACAACAATTGGGATGGCTGGATTGAACATGAGGAAGTTGGTCGGGATCAAAGGACATATTCCAATTCACAAGCAGGGTAGAGGTGGGCGATGAAAGTCCGGCTGTCCTTATCTAGGATGGATTCAAGGAAGGCTTATTCCAACAAAGGAAAAAGAGTTAATGTCCAAAACCGGCTATTCATTAACGGAATATTTACCTGGCGAGGCGTTGGAAACATATAACGAGGAGCAATTTGGGTCCATTATTCCCTCGGTCGCCAAGAGGATTTTCGGGGAAGTAGAATCGGGAAACAATACTAGTACCCACAACGGCGTCGCGGACGTTTTCAGTCGCTGAAGTTGGTGAATACCCAGTACGTTATGCGAAAGTTCACGAAGGTTAAGCTCTGAAACTTATGATATAATTTCATTAAAAGATCATGTAATGAGGTCTTATTATGAATTGGGCCACCCTTAGGAATACATTACCCAATCAATGGGTTCGAAGCCCTTGAAGCTCATTCAAACAATGGAAGAAGAATAGTTGAACGTTTATCGGTAATAAATACTTATGCTGACCTTAATTTTCAAGGGTTCATGAATACGAAACGTAATGTGAAATCGGCATAAATCCTAAAAACCGAACAAAGGAGTTATTTTTATGAAATAAGAGGATTTTAAAGTAATTCAAACGTATAGGGAAGCAGCCAGGATACTCATGGAGGTATTAGACGGCTTAGGCGATAGAGAATTGGATTTATCTAGAGGGGAAGGCAAGTGGACCATAAGGGAAATAGTGCATCATATTGTTGAATGCGATCTAAACTATTTCCAAATTAATCGATATGCACTTGCTAATACCGGCGAGAAGTATTTCTTTAATGAGTTCGACGCACACGTTTGGAATCAATCAATGAATCATAATCAAAGAGATATAAGAATCGAAGTTCAGTTGTTTAGTACTATTCGGGAATACATATCGTACTTATGCGAGATCATCCCTAACTCCTTGGACCGTATCCTAGTTCATCAGAAGGGAACGGCGACTGTAAGGGACGCATTAAATCACGATATCAATCATTCTTATCATCACATTGAACAAATAAAAGAAACAAGAAGAATACATAGCATATAAAAAGAGATATTGAAAGAAATTTGTTATTTACTTACTGTTCCTATTAACGCGATATCCGTATAAATAGATTCCTCAATATTAGGAAGCAGCCTGTAAATTGATTTTTGAATCACTTTCTCAATTTCTTGCTTAATACTGAAGTAACCCTTCCATAAAATTGGCGAATTAGAATTGATTCCATTTCTAATGGCAGCCGAAACAATTCGCTTTTCTATTGTTGAAAATCCTTTATCATCAGCTAATGCGTCGCATAATGTGACTAGTTTATCATAGATAGTCCATTCGATTTGATTAAGTATTTCATATAATTGTATCTGTATGTGTGAAGGAATTTCCCTCCAACCATTAACTGCCTCTAAGTTGGTTGATGGAAATGAGTGCGTAACGCAAATATTTGCTGTTCCCTCGTAGCCTTTATTAATCATAAATAAATACCCATCCAACGAATGAATAACCGATGGGGTATAACCTACATACCGACCGATATCATGTAATAGTCCACTGGTATAAGCTATATTGGGGTCAATTTCGCACCCTGACTTTTGTAAGTCTATAGCTATATATTCCGCCGCTCTTGCCACGTTTATTGAGTGTTGAACCCAAGTTCCCGGATTTGATATTGCCGCAGCATTCAACAATTGCTCTGCATATAATCTATCTTCAACGAACTCCATTTCATCAACTCCATTTGACAGGGATGAAAATCAGAACACGCCTTACAATACACCGTTCATTCCGGCAAATATCCGGCCCAAAATATTAAAATTTAACATGATTAAAGATAATATAATAGCTGTTGGCAGAATGACCCAAATTTGCATTTTGTTTTTCGGAATGATAAGTAACAAAACAACGATCAATATTAGATATACTCCCATAAGCCATGGTACTAAATAGTAATGATGGTGAATGGGTAAATAAGCGTCGCGTAATTTAAACCCTTCTGACAGCAATATTGTGATGGGAAGGGCTGAGATAAAATTAGAAAACCATCCTCTTCCACTCGCATACCACATGATATAAGCACAAATAGGAGATAATACCGCGCATATCCCCCAAAAGATAATGGCTCTTTCTGGAAAAAAATGCAGCACAAACGTTGTGTAAACATAATAAATCGTAAGCATCGACGCAAAAAAGGCGAATACTTTTACAGCAGCCAATTTGGGTGAGTAGCTGTAAACCGATAAAATTGTCGCAGCAAATACCCATATACCAAGACGTCCACCGATATCGTCAAATATTGGGTTGATATTAGGATCATCCACAAGTTTTGCTGCCAAACCCATAATAATTCCGGTAATCATTGCAATTACTATTGAAAAGACTTTTTGATTTGTAGTTGATTTGTTCACCATTCTAATCGGAATCATCTTATTAAATATATCCATTATACGCTCCAATTCAGAGATTAATTTCATATCCGGACAAACAGCTTGAGAATGTCGATTCTCAGCTTTACTTCCTTCAATGCTATATATTACCAGATTACGATTATAATTGTTATACTGAACTGAAAATGCGGTATCAGGAGGGGGCTTTTGCTGGTGAAATAATAAAGCCCCGAAATTTCATGTAAGGGGTTCAAATTTGGAAGGCGAGCCAATATAAGGTTTCTCAGGTCATACTACGAAATGGAGTTAGATTGGTTAGACTGGTTGACACAAAAACCATTGGAGTAGATCTCTTTCGATATTAATTTTCTTAGTTATTATTTCATATTTGAAACCCTGGGGAAAAAGGATGGTTTAAAAAGTACCCGATGGATGCAATTGAATATGTAGAGAATGAAATAAGCGAGAAGATCAGTCGTTATCATTACAACTCGATGCATTGAATTTGCAGAGACGGACGAAAGGAGCGGATTCCCTAGGGCAACCGCTCCTTAATGATGTAAGCTGAGCTAGACTCTTATCGTTCTCAGCGCCGAGGCCCACGAAACGACTTGATCCAGCATCGATGTGACCGATTTTTCTTGGTACGGTGCAGGATGGAACGTCTCAAAATTGATAAAATCCGTTTGGAGCGAGATACGGACCTGACTGCGTACATCGGCGATCTGCAGTTCCGCCAGAATCATTCTCAAACTTTCTACGGCGCTCGACCCTCCGGCCGCACCGTATCCGACGATCCCCGCCGCTTTGTTATTCCATTCCAAATACAAATAATCAATGGCGTTTTTAAGAGCGCCCGGAATCGAGTGGTTATATTCGGGTGTAACAAAGATAAAACCATCGAATTGTTGAATCTTTTTCGACCATGCTTTGGTATGCGGCTTGGTATAGCTACCGAATGCAGCCGGCATCGGTTCGTCGAGAAACGGCAGTCGATAATCAGCAATATCTACAATTTCATAGACCGAGTCTTTACGTTGTTTCGCGATTTCATAAACCCAACGGGCGATGGCCTCTCCGTGGCGCCCCGGGCGAGTACTTCCTACAATAATACCGATATTCATCATACAGCATTCCTCCTAAAATTGATTTGATATATCCATAAGATTGCTGCAATAGCAATAGTAAGGACGAGAAAAATGTTGCCGTGGATCGCTCCTTCCGAATGATGAGCCGCAGGGTTCCATGGCTTAACTTGTTCAAAGTCGACCAGTTTTCCGTAAATCCCCGTTGCCACCGACCCGCCGATAAAATTCATCATGCTGAGCATTCCCATTCCGACCCCGCTCTGCTCACTCGACAACGTTCTGGATACCGAGTTCGACATCGCGATCATGCCGAAGGTCAGACCCACGTGACCAAGCATAAGAATCAAGGCGATATAGACGGCAGAGAACCCGATTAACGTAGACAGCAATGCGAAGCAAGCGATTAACAACCCGGATGCGATACTGAAAAGAGAAGCATTGCCCTTCGTGTCGGCAATTTTCCCTCCTCTTCGGCCCCAAATGGCTGATGCGACGGCACCGGGCACGAGCGCGAAGCCGATCAAGCTGGCTGGAAGCTTGTTGACTTGCGCCAGTAACAACGGACTGAGGAAATGCAAGGAAAAGCCGATACTGCTGAACAAGAAAGTAATCGTAACGCCTAAGGTGTAGCTGCGGTTACGGAACAACCCGGGCGCAATGAAGGGGGGCGTGAAGGTACGGATTCTAACGATGAACAGCGTTAAGGCGACGATGCCGCCAATCGCCGACCATAGCGAACCGGACGTAACGGTAAGCAGCAGTAATGTCACGGCAGCTGCGAGCAGCGCCCCACCCAGCCAATCCATACTCCCTTGTGGTTGTCGCGCATCTTCTTGCAGGTAACGCCGATAGAAAGGCAGGGTCAACAGAAGGAAGAAGGGAAAACAGAATAACCATTTCCAATGGAGAATGCTTAGGATAAAGGCGGACAACACCGGTCCAAGCGCGCTGCCAATCGCCAATCCCATGAATGCGGTCCCCATAGCGGTCCCCCTGCGTTCGGGAGGAAAATATCGGAGCGGGATCAGCATCGCGCTTGCTGGAATACTGGCGGCGCCGGCAGCCTGGATACATCTTCCCACAAGAACCATCCAGAAGCTTTGTGCAGCGAGACCGATTAACGAGCCTGCGGCGAATAACAGCAGTCCGAACGTTAGCAGGTTCTTCAGCCGAAAACGGTCGGCCAACTTGCCGTAAACAACCGTTCCGATTCCGTAAATGAGCGTGTAGGACGAGGTTATCCAGCTCACCTGTGCGTTTGTAACGGAGAATTGTTCGCGAATTTGTGGAAGCACCAAGTTGAACATAAGCACGCTCATCGCCGATAAGGCCAGTGTGGCCATAACGACGTACATCAGCTTCTCACCTTCTTGTTTTTGCAAACCAACTTCCATACCGGTTCACCCTTTCATTGAATGACTGTCATTACTGACTGACATATCGCTCGAAAAAATTAGGGCAGCAAAGCCCTAACGAAAAGCCACACTTCTTCTTCGATTAATTTATCGAACTGAACGTTCCTCAGCATGGGATCTTCGTTCATGCGTCCGATGGCCGCGCCGTAATTCATATAAATGAACGCCAGAGCCTTCGTCTCCGGGTCGGTTGCGACCATCTTTTCTCTCTGGATCATGCTCTCGAAGTAGTCGACCAATAAAGCTTTTAATTGTTGCGGGTGTCGATGCGTCCGCTCCCGGAAGTTGGGGAGATTACCGCCATCCTTAGCTGCAATCATGATCAACTTCCGATTCCGGTACATGATCTCGTGGTAGCTTCGGGCGATCATCAGTAGATCGGTGTGAAGGTCCCACTTGATTTGAGTCTCGAAGAGAAGCTTCATTTCGTCTGCATAGTGGTATCGCTGGAAAGCCATCTCGAGTAAATTTTGTTTGCTTTGGAAATGACGGAACAACGTTTTCTCGCTGAATCCGGCTCGCTCGGCAATTTCCTGCGTCGTGACCCCGTTATAGCCATACTCCGCCATGAGATCAATCGCCGCTAGGATTAACTTGTCGGTCGTTTCGTGCTTCTGAAATCCGGCCATGAATTAACCTCAATCCATTTTTTATGTCAGTTGTCACTGACATCAATATACAATGCTACAGATTTATTGTCAACAAGTTGTTCGTGGAAAAAAGGTATTTGGTGTTGAATCAGATTCAGGACGAAATTGTGTAATGGATTACAAACGAACCATAAAGTGGGGTAGCCCTCGGAATTGCACTAAGCGATTCCGAGGGCTTTTCATGGAACATTGTATATAAGTTATGTGACCCTCTATTTAAGCATGGTATCCCAATCCATCATTTATTGCTGCAGCAGCCGTTTCAGAAGCATAGCTGCTTCAGCTCGGGTGGATATGCCGTCCGGAATGAATTTACCCTGTTCACGTCCTTCGATCAAATGAAGCGCGGCGGCCGCTCTAACGTATTCGAGAGCCCAAGGGGAAACGTTCGATTCATCAGTAAATCCGGACTCCATAGAGTCAGGCCACTCGACTCCCTTGCTAATTTTGTAAGCCCGCATTAGCATGGTCACCATTTCTTGTCGCGTGATATCTCCATTTGGATCAAATACCGTGGCGCTTTTTCCATTAGCAATGCCGGATTGAACTGCAATGGAAATGGGTTCTTCATACCAGGCGCCTTTTTCTACATCCGTAAAGGTCAATACGCCAGCCTGCGTCAAATTCAGTGCTCTGACTAGCAGAGCGGTAAACTCCGCACGGGTAACGGAACGATCGGGTTCGAAAGTCGTGCTGCTCGTACCGGTAATCATCTGCTTCGCTGCCAGCTCTTCGATGGCATCCTTGGCCCAATGGGAGGGCTGGATATCTATGAACCGCTTCTTGAATTCAAGGACGGCATAGGTACCGGCACGATGAATGTCGGCCACCCATTCTCCCTCGATGTAACTTCCGCCTACGTACTCAAAAGTTCCATCTTCGGTCATATAGTAAAGGCCAACCAAATTCGGGTTCAGGGCAGAGTCAACTTGTGCACGTATCGTCATCGGCGGATGGAAGGGGGATAAGCTGGTTCTTTGTCCGTCTTTCGCGACCATAATTAAGCTTAAGTCAATAATCTCCCCGGAAAGCTTGATCGCTGCATGCTGGTCATCCCTCAGTTCGTCAAGCCGCTTCTCAGCTTCAGATGACGGCAACCGATTTATATTTATTTCGACCTGGGAATCCGTCGTTTCCGTTATGGCCGCTTTATCGCTCCATTGCTTCAACAAATCTGCAGGAAGCTCAAAGGCAAATGTGTCGGTTTCAATCACCAGCCGGTTCTGTCCGAGAGCCTCGAATGCATTGCCAGGAAGGATAACTTGATTAACCTTCTTCGGTACAGCCACCGTCACTTTTCCATTCTCCGCTTCTTGCCTTAGATCCTCTATCTGCAGGACAAGCTGCTGCTCGTTACTGCTGTTGTCCTTCGGTATGACATAACCTCCCCAAGAGGGCTGCGGCGGCTCTTCTTCAGTTGGCTTCTCGAGGAAGGCGATTCTGGCCTCTGCGGCAATGAGCTCCTCGAGGTTGGTAATATCTGCCTCCTGTGCGCCCAGGCTCAACGCGGTTTCCACCTTCGAACGTGCCGCCACCACAGCAGGCTTATCCTTCAAGGTTATATTGGCCGGCAGGGCAGCGATCGCGGCGATAGCTTCCTGAATGGCCGTCTCCCGAGGATTGGCAGGCTTCTCAAGGAAAGCGATTCTGGCCTCTGCGGCAATGAGCACCTTGAGGTTGGTAATATCGGCCTCCTGTGCGCCCAATCTCAACGCGGTTTCCACCTTCGAACGTGCCGCCACCACAGCAGGCTTATCCTTCAAGGTTATATTGGCTGGCAGGGCAGCGATCGCGGCGATGGCTTCCTGAATGGCCGTCTCCCGAGGATCGGCAGGCTTCTCAAGGAAGGCGATTCTGGCCTCTGCGGCAATGAGCACCTTGAGGTTGGTAATTTCGGCCTCCTGCGCACCCAATCTCAACGCGGTTTCCACCTTCGCACGTGCCGCCACCACAGCAGGCTTATCCTTCAAGGTTATATTGGCCGGCAGGGCAGCGATCGCGGCGATGGCTTCCTGAATGGCCGTCTCCCGAGGATCGGCAGGCTTCCAGTTAATTTTGTACTGCAATGTGGACTTCCCGTCTTTGGCCGTCACATGGATAATGGTTTGCTTTTGCTCCGAAACAGATTCTACATGTACTACAGCTTCCGACTGCTTCGCAACGGCTTGAACATCGTCCGCGGACGACAGGGGATAGGTATACTGTAAAATTCCCGGAGAGAAGCTTTCCAGCGGCATTCCATTGACATGAATGGCCGACAGAGTGGCATCGGTCTCCGGTATGGCAATTCGGGACATGTTTGTCGAGGCATCGGGTGAATAATAGATGCTGCCGTCGATCCCGATAGCCATATCGTTGACAAAACCATCTACAATCGTCTTGTGCTGCAACGTTTCCGGATCGATGACAATGAGCTTGCGCGATAAGGTCGTGTAGAGCATACCGTCCGGACTCCATTCCAAGCGGTATGGCTTCCATTTGCTGCTGTTGTACAAGCTTGGGCGAATGAGCTTGCTTTTTACAACCTCATTCGTATCGACATCCATCGCAAAGATGGTTCCGTCTACGGCTCCCCACAGATAGCCATCGGGCCCGAAGGACAGCTCGCCAATCATCTTCGGAGCTTCATCAATGCCCGGGATTTGAGGCGTAAATTCAGCGACTTTCCGGCCTTTAGCCACATCCCAGATGAAAAGCTTAGCCGCGGGCTCCGAAGGATTGATGCCCAATCCGCCCCAAATCGTAGTTCCGCCGTACAGATAACCATCCTTGTACGCCAGAGCCATAATACTTTGGTTCTCAACAAAGTTATCGAATTGGGTCCAATGATCCGCGGTCTCATCATAGATAGCCAGGGATCCTCCCAACAAACCATAATCGGGGACGGTGCCGACAAACAGCTTATTGTCTCCGGATGTGATGGCGAATGGACGATCCTGCATGTTCTCGAAAGGATAGACCATCCTCGGGTTCGTATTCAGCTCCATGGGTTGCGACGGATCAAGGCGATACATGACCGCTGCAACATACGTTCCATAATAGACATGATCGTTAAGGAACCCGATTCCTTCAGGTTGAGCGAAGGAAGAGATATTTAGATCAATCTGGTTAGTAAAAGGATTATAAATGCTCATGCCGCGTTGATATCCGCCCAGATAGATGCGGCCGTCGGTGCCTTTTTCTAACGCTTGAATGGCGACAGGCTGTGGTGAAATTTCCAGTTCGATAAAGGACAGCCATTGATCCGTTGGATCATACAAGATGTACTCTCCGTATTGTGTAATGATTGTCAGTACGGTTTGTCCTGCTTTCGGCCCGCTCTGCAGCTTAATCCACTGCATATCTTTAACCCGAATGGTGTCCGGGAGTGGAACAGACAGCTCTATTTGGCTCGAGCGGTTCGTGCTGAAGTCGTATTGGAAGAGCTCCGTGCCATTTTTATAGTAAATAAGGTTAGGGTTAAAAGGGGAGGGCTCCGAGATCATGTTGCTGTATTGGAAAGTATGCTCAATCTCGTATGTTTCCATATTCATGACGACCATATTGATCGTACTGACTGAAACAAAGAGCTTTCCATTTACAACGAACACATCGGCAATAGTTCCCGTGTCTCCCGTTGCCAAATTGAGTTCATTGTCCGGAATAATAATTTCCGTCTTCTCGCCCGTAACCCGATCGATTCTAAACAAATGGATGCTGGTCCCTAATCCGGCATAAATGTATTTCTCATCGACGGCTATCCCCCGCACATAATCTTGTCCGTCCATAATGGTGCCGTAATCACGGAATTTCCCGGTGCGAATGTCATACTCGAACACTTTGCCATACGATTTGTCATTGTACGTTGCGCCGTATATTTTCCCATCAGGGGCAGCTTCCAGATCCCATACCCAGCTGTCGGAAGGGTTGACACCGAGCAGCTCCACTTCCTTTTTCGCAGGCAGATAACGGTACAGCTTCCCGTCTCCAGTGCCGGCGAAATAGACATTCTGGTCGGGACCTATCGTCATCGCCCAAGTCGCTTCCGTATTGGGGATGACCTGAGAGAACTTTAACTTACCGGTTTCGCCATCGACGACTACGAAGGTTCCGGGTTTGCCGTTCGTGTGGAAATAGACTTCATTGTCACCCAAAACATTCTGTTGAATCGCCCCCGCTTGCCCCAAGCTTACGCTTACCATCGGACCGAGATCAACAGGCTCCTGATAATCACGCTCTAATGGAACTTCCGGCGGCACGATCTCAAAGGCAGCATCGTCGAAGTAAGCTTCCGTCAAACTGATTCCTCCCGAATATAAACCTATTCTTGCATAAGCGGCTCCTGCCGGGGCAGTAGTTAACAATTTCATCTCTGACCATTGATTCGTTCCCAGGGAATTCCCCGAGAACAGCTCCTGCTTGACGGCAACCCTAACATCTTGAGCGTTATAATAATGAACTTCCAATACAATATTATGGGTCTGCTTCACGACGTTTACGAAGCTTGAAGCAATGTAAGATTCGTTGGGGGCAACCGCAATTTTATCGCTGAATACCCGCAAGCCTGTCGAACCCGCATCCGCAACCGAATCTACAAAATGAAGGCTGTATGTCCCGTTATGAGTCCGATCTTTACTTAATTCCACCGTTCCGGAAGTTACGGGGTCAATAGCCCAGTGAGGGATTCGGCCATCAACCGCATCTTGCTCAAACCCGGGATTCAATACTTCTCGAGGATATTCCGTATCTGAAGGCGCTTCCAAAAGCTCTATGGAAACATCATCAAAATATACTTCGGTGACCGCAATCCTGCCTGAATTAAAACGCAATTGAATTTGTGTTGCTTCTGCGGGCACTTCGAAAGGCACAACCAACTCATTCCACTCGTTTAATTTCAGCTTGCCTTTGGCAAAATTGATAAAGTCCGCTTTGCCGACTTTATCGCCTTGGTTATTGTAATAATGCACCTCATAACCGATGCTGTGAGTTTGGCTGACGACATACGCGAACGCTTTGGCATTGTATTTGCCCCCCGGAACAACAGGGATCGCTTGGCTGGATACTTGCAGCTGTTCCTCGGCGCTCGAGTTATGGAAATGAAGACTCTTGGACCCGCTATGAGCCTTGTAGGTGCTGACCGTTACTGTACTTACCGTGTTTTGCGTAATCAGACTCCAGCCGGGAATAGTTCCGTCTACCAAATCCATTTCAAACCCCGGATTTACGATACCGCCATTTCCCATATCCGCTGCCGAAGCCCCAGACAACGGGAATATCCCGAAAATTATCGAGAAGCTGAGCAAGATGGAAAGGTAACGTTTAGTCACTTTCATCATTAATGGGATCACCTCATATGAAATCATCTAATATTACTAACCATGAAACGATGGCAAAGGGGAGAGGGGCGTATTGAGTGGTTATATCGTTCGAGCTTAACTCGAATCGTCGGACCTGTAATTGGAGTGTAATGAATGACTGATCCGAAATTACCCGCAAATTTTTCTATATATTCCCCTTTAGCTGTATCTCGAGCAAACCTTTGAACGCGAGGAACTATCACCACCTAAGATACCATTTTCTTCTCCAGCCAAGAGCCTGCTGTTCTATCACTCAATGAGGTATAGGCCAGATGAACCACCCAATGGGAGCGCTCTCATCTCCGAAAACAAGAAAGGGATGAATGCGTTCATTTTGCCTGTTCGTATGTAAGTGCCTATCCGATTTCTCATTACAGTAACAAGGGAAGGAAGACGCAGCTTGGAAAGCTTCGTATTCCGACGAAGAATACACCTCAGCACCTGCAATATAGCTTCCAGTGTAGGCTGCAGGATAGATTTCTCTAATCTGGGAGCGCTCCAAATGATGTAATATTTTAATTATGAAATAGCCGGTCATGAAAGTCAACACCTTGAAATCCTCCCATTTAAAGAGCAATGTATATAAGGATTATCACAAAAGTGGTTCGCCGCTAATCGGTCACAACTCGTAATACAAAAGGCAAGCTCTTTCCCATTGATAGGGGAGAGCTTGCCCGCCCAGCCATTTCGCTAAAGTATTCAATATGAGATTATTCATCACGAAAAACAAAGGATCGGAAAGCGAAAGACAGAAGAGGTGCACATCCCAAGCTTAAAAAATAGTGGGTATCATTCCCCCATCCATGCCTGCCAAATGGCAAAATATTGGGCAGTGTTGACTACTGGTTCTGTAATAATGGCAAGCGGCAGTTGCGCTTTGCGGGCTGCGTCGTGGGGGGCAATCCCCATTTGACGTAATCCGTCCCAAAATCCTGGCGGAATTTTAATGCGCTCAGAGATAGGAAACTTCATACATACATTGTCTCCTTTAGCTGCTTAATATATTTTAAGTTCTGGTTGTAATCGGGGAACGCGCCCTGTTGATGGCGTAACTTTTATAATACCTCCTCCAATGCCCCTCTGTAACTAGAAGATAGTGACATATTACTTGCAGATTTCAATTTTCCGTTTCTGGGTTCGGCAGTGCCTTGTCCCACAAAAGCCCGATTTCCGTCCGGACCCAAAAAACCGGGATCATGGAACAATTTCTAAAACAGTACCTTGGTTGGCATCAGCCACTTTCGTAGAGCCATAAACGCCCAGATATAGTCTGGTTTGATTTAGATTCGTCCCTAAACTAACGTAATAAGCGGATTGAGACCCAAAATTATAATCGGTTTCAATAACACTAAAATCATTTAATTTACAATCTGTTCTTATCCTGGTATATGCTAAAGCCCCTCTAACCGGAAGTTGGGATTCTTTGGCCCGGGCCAGATCGGTAAACACAACGTTTCCCGATATAGCGGGGATCTCATTTCCCATATAGGGCTGGACTCCTGTAAGTGCAGTTGCTTTAAACTTATCCGTTCGGGGATCTTCATGAAAATAACTGATTAGCGGCAGAAGACGCTGCACCGAAGTTTTTACTGCTTCATCGTAATAAGCCATTGTTTTCTGAGTCAAAGCGGGATTTGCAGAGCAGCCTGTTATTATGGAGGTAGGAAAAGCACCTTCCCAGCCTCGCCAGCCAAAGTTAATAAATCCTTCTTGGTCAATTTCTGAATTCATTAAATAAGCTTGAACAAGCTGAGTAACCGGTATTGGTTTATACTGTATAAATGAAAAAATCGATTCTACGAGATCCTGTCCGACATTTCCTGCGTATTTGATATACCGATTATAAAATCTTTGATATGAAATGCCCGGTATATTGCGAACTCCTTTGGCTATTACCGTAAGCGTTTCTTGAATAGCTACGGGCAGCTCATTAAAACGTGTAACTATGGGAGGATTATCGATAAATGTATTTTTAGCGACATCAATTTCGATGATTTTACCTGCTATTTCCATATCATCTTGACTTAAATTAAAGGGATCATAGCCCGACCCTCCATCACCGGTTGTCAAAACAAGTTTTCCTGTTTCAGGTGAAAAGTTTAAGCTATTGACACCATTATGGTTTAAAAATGGTCTTCTTAAATTCAGTAATGTCCGTCGTCTTTGAGGCTGGCCATTCGATTGCAGAATCCATTCTTCTACTGTATCAATATGTTCATATTGCGTTTCTCTATTTGTCCATCTTTGGCTTAAGGTTCTGGGATCACACGGATTAGGCTTAAAAGATTCGAACGCCCCTGGAAGAGCGCCCGGACCTTGAGTTCCAGCTACTGAATAATGGAGATAGAACAGGCGATTATAGTAAAATTGGGGATGAAACGCCAGCCCTACCAATCCCCGTTCATCATATCCGCCACTAGAAACACCCAGTTTAATAATTCGTGGACGTATATCTAACAAAGTCCTTATAACTCCGTTTCCTATGTAAAAGATCTCTCCTACCTGGGTTGCAATAAACAATCGTTCGATGGAATCGCCAGGAAGTATAGCCGTTTTCAAAACAGTGGGTAAATTTAGCTTACTGACAATGGGCCGCAAACTAACTTTAGCCTTTATCAAATAACTTTACCCTCCTTTTTCATTGATTTGTTTTATAAAGAATATGACTATAATTGTTTATTATTACCCGGGTACCCTGGCTCCTACGGCAAGCCAGAATATTACAAACAATAATAGTAGGGATCGATCCATGAGATTCTTCCGAATTTACGAGGAATCTGCTAGTGTTATTACAATGATGAAGGGAGGGGCACCCTTGCTGCATCGTACGTACATTCCGAAAATGCCGTTATCGTTGTTCGTCGATTATTTTTGGTATATGGAAGATTATAATCCTTCGCATTCCAAGGAACTGGCTTTGCCGGACGGATCTGTGGATGTGATCATCGATCTTGGCGAGGACAAAATCCGACTGTTCGATAGCAATCATCGCGAGTTGGTTTTCGGCCATTCAATTCTCTGCGGTCCGCACTCGGAATATTTTGTTATCGATACGGCCTGCGAGTCGAGAGTGATCGGCATCCACTTTAAACAAGGCGGTATCCACCCGTTCCTTAAAGAACCGCTCGTAGAGCTTCACAATAAACATTTTCCATTAGATATATTATGGGGGTCCAAAGTAAGCGAGATTCGCGACGAACTGCTGGCTTCCCCTGGACCGGATGAGATGTTCCAAGTGCTTGAACGCAGCTTGCTGTCTCTTGCGAGGAAAGATTTGAAATGGGACCCGGCAGTACTATTCGTATTGAACCACCTTCATGGTTGCCAGATCGCTGAGATCATTGAGCAGACCGGGATCAGTCATCGAAGATTCAACCAAATTTTTAAAGCAGAAGTCGGTATGACACCTAAGCGACTAAACCGCCTTTATCGATTCCAGGAAGTTCTGCGTCTCGTTCATTCCGGGGAAAATATTTCGTGGGTCAATATCGCTCAAGCTTGCGGATATTTCGATCAAGCGCATTTTATAAAGGACTTTAGTTCTTTCTCCGGCATCAATCCGAGTGAATACCGTCCGATATTGGGAAGACATCATAATCATGCTAAGTATGTCACGTAAGGTCAAAAATTTACAATACTTGACCGTGAGAGAAGGATATTATTAAGAGCATAGCAAGTGATTTCCTAATAAGTTTGAAGGAGGAATATATTGATGAAGGCGAACCATTATGTGCCGGACGGCTTTCATACCGTCACACCTTATCTTCATGTACAGGGAGCGGAAAAATTGATTGATTTCCTTAAGCAAGCTTTTAGGGCGGAGGAATTAAACCGTTCGACAGATGCTGACGGACGTATCCGGCATGCAGAAATTCGTCTGGAGGGCTCCATCATTGAATGTTCGGAAGGCAGAGATCCATATCCCCCGATGCAAAGTGCAATTCACTTGTATGTAAGAGATACTGACAAATGTTATGAACAAGCGATCGCCGCTGGAGCCGCTTCTCTATATGAACCCGCGGATATGCCTTATGGTGAGCGGAGTGCCGGCGTGAAAGATCCGTTTGGCAATCATTGGTACATCGCGACATTTATGGGGACGGTTAGGTAGAGGAGAGAGGTTCTGCGAACAACGGCAAAGGTGCGTTAATTACCGGAAAGTTTCTCGAAGCTTAATTACATGCTTATTCAGATGAACCTCGTCCATCCTGAAGAAATACAAGGATTGTTGATACAGGGTTTGCGCTTGGTCGCTCCCAAGCCGGTCGTTCTCATTGGATGAGGTGAGAGTACTCGGGATAAACGAGATAAACGCTTGCGTTGATCAAATAAAGCCAGTGACTAAAATACGGGTGTGTATGCGGAACCATACGCGACCCGTTATTTTTTTGCCTCGCTGCGAGCCGATCGACAATGCAGGAAGAACGGTCCATATTGTTTTTTTGTTCATCAGGCATGAGGATGGAGTGATCAGTTAGCATCTAACTCCCAGTTCCCTTTCAACTTAATAACATGAATCGATCCGAAAAACCTTCTAGAAAAATGATATTTATCATTTCAAAGAAGTGATATACATAACTACCGGCCCCGTCGGCTTTTAGATATGCTTCTTATATAATAAATGAAGGAGGCACAAGTAATAATGAGAAAAGGGTTATTAAGCCATATGGTATGATAGAGCAAAATGATGGAGGTGGTAAAAATGGCTCGCGTCAGACTGCCGTTGGAAACAATGATGTTGCTTCCTCCATTGATTTCTATGATTATTTTTCCGCAACAGACGGGGTACAACTATCTATTGTTTTTTATAATCGCAACGGCTCATTTGATCAGCATTATGAATGCGAAACACCGAACCTTTTTCATCATTGTTCAACTGGTCGCGGTTGCTTTATGGGGAGCCTTCATCTCCCCATGGGAATTAAGCTTCGGCTTTTATCCTGCTTTGGTGATCGGCAAGTACTCATCCTACCGCAAAATTACCGCAATGACTGTACTCATGGCTGCGCTCTTTGCCGGGTCGGTCGGGTTCAATTTCTTGCGAGAGTCGAATTCATTGTACCTAGGCTGGTATTCGATTCTTTTCATACTTTTCCTGTTGCCCTTTATGGTGAGAATGATCCGGAAGTCACATGAAATGAAATTGGGGTTACAATATGCCAATGATGAAATTTCCCGGTTGATTAAAAATGAAGAACGCCAGCGAATCGCCCGTGATCTTCATGACACGTTGGGCCATACCCTGTCTCTGCTTACGTTGAAAGGTGAATTGGTGGAGCGGCTCATTCCCCGGAGTCCCGATCAAGCCTTGAAAGAAGCACGTGAGATCCAAAATATTTCAAGATCCGTCCTATTGCAGGTGCGGGAACTGATCAGTGATATGCAGTCCATCGATCTTGATGAGGAGTGCCGACAGGCCGCTCAAATTTGCGAGTCTGCCGGGATTTCATTCAAAGTGGAACGGAAGGATGAACTTTCGGGAGCCCCGCCGATTATCCGGAATATCCTGAGCCTGTGTCTTCGTGAATGTGTTACCAATGTCGTAAAACACAGCGGCGCGCGCATATGCACAATCCGCATTGAAGAAGAACCTGGAAGATACATTCTTCAGGTGGAGGATGATGGGGTCGGCATTGCGAAGGAAAATCACGACCAGTTTCACAGCGGCTTGTTGGGCATGAAAGAACGGTTATTGCTGATCGAAGGAAAACTTGAAATGGCAGCCGGAGAAACAACAGGGACGAAAATCACGATCATCGTGCCGAAAGTTAAGAAACCGGCGATAACGGAGGGAATCCAATGAGAATCGTCATTGCGGAAGATCAAGGAATGCTTCGATCCGCGGTCAGCCAGCTGTTGGCCCTGGAAGAAGATATTGAAATTGTCGGGGAAGCCGACAACGGTGAACAGGCTCTCCGGCTGATTCGGGAAAAAAACGCCGATATTGCCGTGCTCGATATAGAGATGCCATTGTTAAGCGGACTGGAGGCAGCGGAAAAGTTGAGGGATGAGGGCAGAGAATGCCGGGTCGCCATCGTGACCACCTTCGCCCGAAGCGGGTACCTGCAACGTGCCGTGAAGGCCGGAGTAATGGGGTATTTGCTAAAAGATACGCCCGTGTCCGAATTGGCGGAAGCGCTGCGAAAAATTCACGCGGGCAAGCGTGTCTTTAGCCCGCACCTTACTTTTTCCATGATGGAAGAAATAAACCCGCTCACGAAACGAGAAACCGAGATTTTGCTGCACCTGAAGAAGGGGGATACGGTCAAAGAAGTCAGTAAAACTCTCTATCTCTCTCCAGCTACGATCCGCAACTACATCTCCGAAATTATTCAGAAGCTGGAAGCGAGAAACCGGATGGATGCCGTCTCCATTGCCGAAAACAAAGGATGGCTGCCGGAATAACCTTTTTTTGTAAAACAAAACCGATTTTATATGATGCAAGACTGAATAGCAAAAATCCATTCTTTTGTTATGAGAGAAGGAGAAAAAAGATGAAACCTGTCATTGAAGTTGAAGGCTTGACCAAACAATACGGGGAAACTCGAGCCGTACAGGGGATTTCGTTTACAGTCGAAAGAGGCGAAATTTTCGGTATCATCGGTCCGAACGGAGCCGGTAAGACCACAACCATTGAGATCCTGGAAGGACTGCGGACAAGAGATTCCGGAAAGGTACACGTACTCGGCCTTGACCCCGGCAAGGAATCCGACCGCTATCCATTAAATAAAAAAATCGGGGTGCAGTTCCAGGCCACATCCATACAGGAGTTAATGAAGGTCAAAGAAGCGATAAATTTGTTTGCCTCTTTTTATGACACAAATCATGTCCTGATGGACATCATTGAACAGCTACAATTGAAAGACAAACTCAATTCGTATTTCAAGGATCTTTCCGGTGGCTGGAAACAACGGGTAACGCTCGCTTTATCCGTTTTGCATCAACCCGAAATCGTGTTTTTGGATGAACCGAGCATGGGGCTGGATCCCCAGGCCCGCCGCGAGTTGTGGGGAGTCATCCATACCCTGAGGGAACAAGGAACCACCATCGTGGTCACGACGCATTATATGGAAGAAGCCGAAAAGCTCTGTGATCGAGTGGCAATGGTGTACGAAGGTCAAATTCGGGCACTTGGGAAACCGAATGTATTGCTCGAAGACCTGGCGACTAACTACCTAGCGTTTGAGAGTTTCGACGTGGATCCCGATGTTTTGATCGCCCTGCCCAGCGTGATTCACGTGGAGAAATCCGGGGATCGGGTGAGAATTCAAACGGAGAATCTACAGCGTTCTGCCTATTTGGTTTTAAAAGAATGTGAAGAACGCGATTGGAAAGTGACCGCATTCCGTTTCGAGCGAGGCACGCTGGATGATTTGTTTGTCCACCTGTTAAAGGAGCGATCAGCATGAATAAAATTGTGAAACTGTCGGTAATGGAAACAAAATTATTTTTTCGAGAAAAAATGGCCGTGTTCTGGACCTTTCTGTTTCCGGTTCTGATGATCTGGCTATTCGGAGTGATGTTCGGAAATACAGAAATCGGAGGGATGACTTACAGCAATGCTTACATCCCGTCCTGGATTGCCGTGAACATCCTGACCACTGCGTTTTTCGGAATCGGAACGGTGATGGCCAACTATCGTGAAAAGGGCATTTTGCGACGCTATCAGGTCACAACCGTGCGGCCCTGGATGGTGTTAACGGCACAAACCGTGCAGGGAACCGTCATTTTTACCATCAGCGCCGTAATTATACTCATTTTTGGATTCCTCGTCTTCAATTTACTGGACAGTCAAAAGTTCTACAGCATTAAGAAGCGAGCGAATCGGCGTCAATATCAGTCGTTTC